>JBPBPY010000227.1:0-17411 GCA_050954505.1 Janthinobacterium lividum | reverse complement strand
GTGCCGTGGCAATCTGCGAGGCCCTGGCCGCCCTCAAGCAATGGGACCCCGACATGCGGCCACGGCGCATTGTGTACGTCTCCTGCAGTCCTTCGACACTGGCGCGCGATGCCGGTGTGCTGGTTCACCAGGCCGGCTATGTGCTGCGTGATGCGGGCGTCGTCAACATGTTCCCCCATACAGCCCATGTGGAGTCGATTGCGATTTTCGAGCGCATCGATGGATGAAAAAAAGCCGGCTGTGGGCTGTCTACACAGTCCACAGCCGGCTTCTGTACTACCGCAATACCGGACCAGCCAGATGCGGCCCTGTCTTAATCGCGGCTGCCGCCGAAGATGCCAAGCAGCGACAACAGGTTCGCAAAAACGTTATATACGCTCAGGTAAATGCTCAGCGTGGCCGAGATGTAATTGGTCTCGCCGCCGTTGATGACACGCTGCAGGTCGACCAGGATGAAGGCCGAGAAGATACCGATGGCCAGCACCGAGACGGCAAGATACAGCGCCGGCAATTGCAGGAAGATGTTGGCGACCGATGCCGCAATGATCACCAGCAAGCCGGCAAACAGCCACTTGCCCATGCCCGAGAAGTCGCGTTTGGATACCGTTGCCACCGTCGCCATGGTGCCGAAGACAATCGCCGTGCCGCCAAAGGCCATGGTGATCAGCGAGGCGCCGTTCGAATAGCCCAGCACATTGCCGATCAGGCGCGACAGCATCAACCCCATGAAGAACGTGAAGCCCAGCAGGAAGCCGACGCCGGCAGCGGATTCCTTGGTCTTTTCAATGGCGTAGAAGAAGCCGAAGGCAATCGCCATGAAAGCAATGAAGCCGATCATTGGATTGGCCGGGAACAGGGCGAACTTGAACTGCACCCCGAGCCAGGCGCCGAGGACGGTTGGAATCATCGACAGCGCAAGCAGCCAATAGGTATTGCGCAGCACGCGATTGCGTACCGCCAGCGAACCCGCAATGGAAGATGTCGTGCCCCAGACTTGCGGGCCCTCCAGATTTTGATTCATGTTACCTCCGATGTGAATGAATGAGAAAAAGCATAGCATGTCCGAACGTCAACGCCAGCAATGTTAATGGCGCCAGTGCGGGCGTTGGCATCAGCGCACGCCACTTGCCGTTTCTGCAATGCAGTAGATGAGGCGGTTCATGCTAAAATCAAAGGTTGGATGGATAATTTATGGCGAATAATTTATAAAAACATTTATAAAAACGCCGCCAAGCCGCAATGCATTCTGGCCGCGTGACCCTCGCCACGCGCGCCGGTGTCCAAATGCCGTGATGTGCGCGATGCCTGCTTCGCCTCTGCGGGCAATTGCCGGGCACATGCTCGCGGCATCCAGAGAATGGCGCCGCCCATCGGGTGGCGCCGCAGTTTCGTTTTTTTAACCTGTTGCAAACCTTTGCATACAAAACATATTGGAGTATTACAGATGGCAATCGAACGCACCCTGTCGATCATTAAGCCCGACGCCGTTGCTAAAAACGTCATCGGCCAGATTTACAGCCGTTTTGAAAACGCTGGCCTGAAGATCGTTGCATCGCGCATGGTTCAACTCTCGCGTGCCGATGCAGAAGGCTTCTATGCCGTGCACAGTGCGCGTCCTTTCTTCAAGGACCTGGTCGATTTCATGATCTCCGGTCCTGTCGTGATCCAGGTGCTGGAAGGCGAAAACGCGATTCTGAAACACCGCGACCTGATGGGCGCAACCGATCCGAAAAAAGCGGAAAAGGGCACCATCCGTGCCGACTTCGCTGATTCGATCGATGCCAATGCCGTCCATGGTTCGGACGCCGTTGAAACAGCGCAGGTTGAAATCGCTTACTATTTCCCGGCGCTGAACGTTTATTCGCGTTGATGATGGCGGCCGTCGCGCCGTGGCCAGGAAGTTGTGGCCAGTTCGCGGCGGCCGACACGCAGTGTTCAATCACCATTGGTTGATTGCCGGTGCCTGACAAGAAGCGTTTGTCGATGGGCGGCCTTTCAAGAAGGCACATGGCGGCGACACCGCTGCCATGCCGAAAGCGGATTCCGCCCGGAATTCCGCTATGATGCGTCTCACGGGCGGCGGTTTTTCCGGCGCCGTGTTCCAGCATTGAAGGCCGGCAGAACGGGCCTGGAATGGAAATGCCGCTGCCGGCACGTTCCGAATTCGATAATCGAGATTCTTTGGAAGTTTTCTATGACGCAACTCATCAATCTGCTGGATTTCGATCCCGGACAGCTGGTCGCCTATTGCGCCACGCTGGGTGAGAAGCCGTTTCGTGCCAAGCAGCTGCAGCGCTGGATACATCAATACGGTGCCAGCGATTTCGGCGCCATGAGCGACCTTGCCAAGTCCTTGCGGGACAAGCTGGCCACGCGTGCGATGATTGCCGCGCCGGCCGTCATCAGCGACCATACCTCCAGTGACGGCACCCGCAAGTGGCTGCTCGACGTTGGCCAGGGCAATGCGGTGGAAACCGTGTTCATCCCGGAAGAAAACCGTGGCACGCTGTGCATTTCCACCCAGGCAGGCTGTGCCGTGAACTGCCGCTTTTGTTCCACCGGCAAGCAAGGCTTCAACCGCAATTTGAGCGTGGGCGAGATCATAGGCCAGCTATGGATGGCGGAATTTGCCTTGCGCAAGACCCATGGCATTGCCCCCGGCCCCAAGGGTGAGCGGCAGATCACCAATGTGGTGATGATGGGAATGGGTGAGCCATTGCTGAATTACGAGCCGACGGTGACGGCATTGAAGATGATGCTTGATGATAATGCATATGGTTTGTCGCGCCGGCGTGTCACCTTGTCGACCTCCGGTGTGGTGCCGGCCATCGACCGGCTGTCGCAGGATTGCGCCGTGGCGCTGGCCGTTTCGCTGCATGCTTCCAATGATGCCTTGCGTGATGGACTGGTGCCGTTGAACAAGAAGTATCCGCTCAAGGAATTGATGGCGGCCTGCAAACGGTATCTGGAATTTGCCCCGCGCGACTTTGTCACCTTTGAATATTGCATGCTGGATGGCGTCAATGACAGTGACGAAAATGCCCGCGAATTGGTCGCGCTGGTCCAGGACCGCACTGCGCCGGTACCGTGCAAATTCAATTTGATCCCCTTCAATCCATTCCCGGAATCGGGTTTGTTTCGTTCCAATAATGTGCGCATCAAGGCCTTCGCCAAAATTTTGATGGATGCCGGAATCGTCACTACCGTGCGCAAGACGCGCGGCGACGATATCGATGCCGCCTGTGGCCAGCTGGCTGGTGAAGTGCAGGACCGCACCCGGGTGGTGGAGCGCATGGCGAAGATGGCGGAATACCAGCAAAAATTTGGCAGCGATTTTGGCCGCATCGTGGAGATTCATTGATGGCAAGCTTGGTGATGGCTGGATCTTTCGACCGTTTTCTGACCGCTTGCAGACGCAGCGTTGCCAGCCGGCTGTTTGGCGCAACGCTGGCACTGCCATTGCTCGGCGTGCTGGGCGCCTGCGCCGGCGCTGGTGGCGGCAAGGCAGTGCAGTCGGCACCTTCCGAACAACTGGCCACCGCTTCGGACCAGACCGAAGTCCAGCGCCGTTCCCTGATTCGCCTGCAGCTGGCCATTGGTTATTACGAACAGGGGCAAATGGCCACCGCGCTCGATGAGGTCAAGCAGGCGCTGGCGATCAATCCGGCATCGGTCGATGCACTGGGTGTGCGGGCATTGATCTACATGGAAATGGAAGAGCCCAAGCTGGCCGAGGAAAGCTTTCAGGCGGCCATGCAGCTGGCCCCTGGCAACCCTGACTTGATCAACAATTACGGCTGGTTCCTGTGCCAGAACGGCCGCGCACGCGAGTCGCTGGCGTATTTCGAGAATGCGCTCAAGAGCCGCGCCTATCTGTCGCCGGCCAAGGCACTCAACAATGCCGGCGTCTGCAGCCTCAAGCTGGGCGACGAGGCCGGTGGCCAGCGATATCTTTTGCAGGCATTGCAATTTGAACCCGGCAACCAGCAAACCAATGCCAACCTGGCCAAGCTGTTCCTCTCGCGCGACGATCTGGAACGCACGCGCTACTATCTCGGCAATCTTGCCAAGTCGGACAACCTGAGCGCCGATTCCCTGTGGACGGCCATCAAGATCGAACGCAAGCTTGGCGACACTGCTGCCGTGTCGAGTTATGCCAACCAGCTGCGCCGCAACTACCCGACCTCCAAGGAATATGCAGCCCTGCTGCGCGGAGCCTACAATGAGTAATGCGGCGCTCGATCATGGCGGCAGGCACCATGACGGCAATTCCGCACAGGCGCATGCAGGGGCGCAGCACGAGGTCGTACCACCCGAAATGGAACAGCCGGCCGCTGGCAGCAATGCCGTCGGCGCAATCCTGCGCGCGCGCCGTATCGAGGTCAGCTGGACAGTCGAGCAGGTGGCTGGCGCCCTGAATCTGGCGCCGCGCCAGGTCGAGGCGATTGAAACCGGTGACTATGGCGCGCTGCCGGGCATGGCGGTCTCGCGTGGCTTCATACGCTCGTATGCCAAGTTGATGCGCATCGATATCGAGCCGCATATGTCCAGTGTCACGGGCAGCGCGGTTGTCAACGCCATGCCGCCAACGCGCCGGCCACTGGCAGCAGTGCCGTTTTCGGAACGCCAGACGGGTTCACTGATGGGCGGCCACCGCCATGGTTCACGCCTGGTGCTGGCCGGCGGCGTGGTCTTGGCCGTGCTGGTATTGGGTGGTGCGGCCCTGGCACTGCAGCGTGCCGGCTGGATCGGTTCGGCGCGTGATTCCCTGGCGCAGTCCGGTGGCAAGGCGATGGCACTGCTGGCGCGCAAGCCGCTGACAACCGTGGCCGAAGACGCGGCCAGTTCACGCGCCGGCGCACTCGATGGCACCCCGGCGGCCCCGGGCCTGCTGGCTTCGGCCGGCGCGCCGATCGCGGCCGCGCCGCCGGCTGCAGCAGGTCAGGCAGCATCAGCTGCCACCATGCCCGGGCTGACTGCCGGCGCGGGTAATCTCCCTACCACCACTACCACCACCACCACCACCACGCCGGCACCCTCTGCATCGCAGGGCGGTGCGCCTGCCTTGATGGCCTCGCCAATGTTGAACGGCAATCCGGCTTCAGCTGCGCCCTCGAAAACGGCGGCCGCAGCCGCATCGGCTGCCATTCCGGCAGCGAAGACAACCGCTGCAGCCGCAAGTCCGGCGATACCGCAGATTCAGCCGTTTGCACCGGCGCCGGCCCAGGCCTTGGCCACCCAGGCCGATGAAGCCGTGGCGCAGTCGCCGGCGTCTTCGGTGGGCAAGCTTTCCAGTGCGCTCGATGCTGCCAGCGGTGGCGCTCTGGCCTTGATCATGCATGAAGATTCCTGGGTGGAGATACGCCGGCCTGACCGCAGCGCGATCGTTTCGCGCATGTTCAAGGCAGGCAGTGCCGAAACCTTCGCCCTCGATGGTCCGGTACTGCTCATCGTCGGCAACGCCCACGGCGTCGATGCCACATTGCGTGGTGCACCAGTCGAACTTCGGGCCGGCAACAACAATATTGCACGGCTCAATCTGAAATAGGCTCGTCCATGTCTTTCACTCCCTCGCAGATACCTTCGGGTTCCCTGGTGCGGCGCATGACGCGCCAGGCGGCCATTCGCCATGGCGCACGTACCGTTCTGATCGGCGGTGGCGCACCCGTGGTGGTGCAGTCGATGACCAACACCGACACCGCCGACGCCATCGGCACGGCAATCCAGATCAAGGAACTGGCGCGCGCCGGTTCGGAGATCGTGCGCATCACGGTCGATACGCCGGCAGCAGCCGCTGCCGTGCCGGCGATTCGCGAACAGCTCGACCGCATGGAAATCGACGTGCCGCTGGTCGGCGACTTTCACTACAACGGCCACACGCTGCTCAATGACTATCCTGACTGCGCGCGTGCGTTGTCGAAGTACCGCATCAATCCCGGCAATGTCGGGCAGGGCGCCAAGCGCGATACCCAGTTTGCCCAGATGATCGAAACCGCCTGCCGCTTCGACAAGCCGGTGCGCATCGGTGTCAACTGGGGCAGCCTGGACCAGGCTTTGCTGGCGCGCATCATGGATGAAAATGGCCGGCGCGCCGAGCCGTGGCCGGCGCAGGCCGTCATGTATGAGGCACTGATCACCTCGGCCATTGAAAATGCCCAGCGTGCCGAAGAACTCGGCATGGCGGGCGACCGCATCATCCTGTCCTGCAAGGTCAGCGGTGTGCAGGACCTCATTGCGGTCTACCGCGAACTCTCCAGGCGCTGCGATTATCCGGTTCACCTGGGATTGACCGAAGCGGGCATGGGCAGCAAGGGCATCGTTGCCTCGACCGCTGCCTTGTCGGTGCTGCTGCAGGAAGGCATCGGCGACACCATCCGCATTTCGCTCACGCCCGAACCCGGTGGCGACCGCACCCGCGAAGTCATCGTTGGCCAGGAAATCCTGCAGACCATGGGCTTGCGCAAGTTCACGCCAATGGTCATTGCCTGTCCGGGCTGCGGACGCACCACGTCGACCGTGTTCCAGGAACTGGCAGACAGCATCCAGACCTACCTGCGCGACTCGATGCCGGTGTGGAAAATAACCTATCCTGGTGTCGAGGGCATGAATGTCGCCGTCATGGGCTGCATCGTCAACGGGCCGGGGGAATCCAAGCATGCCAACATCGGCATCAGCCTGCCAGGCACCGGCGAAACCCCTTCGGCGCCGGTGTTTGTCGACGGCAAGAAAACCGTGACCTTGCGCGGCGAAAACATCGCCGGCGAATTCCAGGCCATCGTGCTCGATTATGTACGCACGCACTACGGGCAGGCAGGGCAGCCATTATCGCAATCAGGAATGCAGCCACTCTCGCAGCCGCTGACGCAGCCACTATCGCAGCCAAATCCGCAGCCACCGACGCAGCCACTACCGCTGCCGTGACACTGCCCGGTTTGTCCCGCATTTTTTTATCTTATTCAACGGAATGGCGCCGCAGGCGCCGAGATCATGTCAGAAAACAAGAAACCTGAAAAAATCGTTGGCGTCAAAGGGATGAACGATATCCTGCCAGCGGATGCGCCGCTGTGGGAACTGTTTGAAAATACCGTGCAGACGGTGCTCAAGAGTTACGGTTTTCAGCAGATCCGCACGCCCATCGTCGAACCGACGGCGCTGTTTGCGCGTGGCCTCGGCGCGGTTACCGACATCGTGGAAAAGGAAATGTATTCATTTGCCGATTCGATGAATGGCGATTTGCTCACGCTGCGTCCCGAGAGCACGGCATCGGTCGTGCGTGCCACCATCGAACACAATCTGGTCTACGAGGGTCCGAAGCGGCTGTGGTACCAGGGTCCGATGTTTCGCCACGAAAAACCGCAGCGTGGCCGCTATCGCCAGTTCCACCAGGTCGGCGCCGAAGCGATCGGCTTCACCGGGCCCGATATCGACGCCGAACTGATCATGCTGTGCCAGCGCTTGTGGGATGATCTGGGTCTCGACAATGTGCGCCTTGAACTCAATTCGATCGGCGACGCTGCCGAGCGCAAGCTGCACCGCGCCGACCTGATCGCCTATTTCGAACGGCATGCCGAGCAACTCGACGCCGATGCCAGGCGCCGGCTGCAATCGAACCCCTTGCGCATTCTCGATACCAAGAATCCCGCCATGCAGGCACTCGTCAACGCAGCCCCGAAGCTGCTCGACTACCTGGGGGAAGCGTCACGTGCCCATTTCGAAGGCGTGCAGACCATTCTCAAGCACAGCAATGTCCCCTTCACCATCAACCCGCGCCTGGTGCGCGGCATGGACTACTACAATCGCACCGTCTTCGAATGGGTCACGGACGACCTCGGTTCGCAAGGCACGGTTTGCGGCGGTGGCCGTTATGATCCATTGGTCGAAATGTTCGGTGGCAAGCCCACGCCGGCCTGCGGATTCGCCATGGGGGTGGAACGGCTGCTGGAACTGATGAAAGCCAATGGCGAACAATATGCGCCCAACCAATGCGACGTCTACATGGTGCATCAGGGGCAAGCCGCGCAGCTGCAGGCTTTCGTGCTGGCGGAACGTTTGCGTGATGCCGGCCTCGATGTTGTGCTACATTGCGGCTCCGCAAGTGCCGGTACCGTCGCCAGCCCCAGCTTCAAGTCACAGATGAAGCGTGCCGACGCCAGCGGTGCGGCGTTTGCCGTCATTCTCGGTGAAGATGAAGTGGCGCAGCATACCGCCACCGTGAAGACGCTGCGCGGCGACGCCGATGCCTCGACACCGAACCAGACCACGGTCGGTTTCGACCAGGCAGTCGATTATCTGGTCGACCAGATCATCAGCGGCGGCGACAGTGGCCATGAGGGCCATGACCACGAGGGCCACGACCACGGCCACGTGCATTACAAACACTAAGCTGTCCAGACGGACGGCGCACGGAGACCTAGCATGGCATTCGATCTGGAAGAACAGGAACAACTGGCCTCATTCAAGGCATGGTGGAATCAATTCGGCAACCTGGTGACCTGGCTTTTGATCGCCGCGCTGGCGGTGTACGCGGGCTGGTCGGGCTGGAGCTACTACCAGCGCAACCAGGCCAGCCAGGCATCGCAGTTGTTCGACACCATGCAGAAAGCCATGGCGGCGAAGGACAACGCGCAAGTGCAGCGCGTGGCCACCGACATGCAGGACAAGTTTGGCCGCAGCATCTATGCCGGCATGAGCGCGCTGAGCGCTGCCAAAACCGCTTTCGATGCAGGTGACCTGAAGGTGGCCAAGGAGCGTTTGACATGGGTGGTCGAGAAAGGCCAGGACGATGAGTACAAGGCCCTGGCCCGCGTGCGCCTGGCCGGCATTCTGCTCGATGAAAAAGCCTATGACGAAGGTTTGAAATTGCTGGCGGCCGACTTTCCGCCGCAATTTGCCACCGTCGTCGCCGACCGCAAGGGTGACTTGCTGGTGGCCCAGAACAAGATGGCAGAGGCGCGTGCGGCTTACGAGCTGGCGCTTGACAAGGCAGGTGCGGCCAACCCGGCGCGCCAGCTGATCCAGTTGAAGCTCGATGCCATTGGCGGCGCGCTCAAGAAATTGGCGGCCTGAACGCTGGCCTGGTGCATGGCCAAACCACAGGGTTGCGGCAGCGCGACCGCCGCCTGGAACAAGCCGGCGAAAGAATAGCCGTGCAGCCGCGCAGCCGGATAGCCAAGCAGCCCTGCTGCCTGCCGCTGCCGACGACGAACAATACGAACAATACGAACAATACGAACAACGGTGCACGCGTCGAAG
This sequence comes from Janthinobacterium lividum, assembly GCA_050954505.1. Taxonomy (GTDB): domain Bacteria; phylum Pseudomonadota; class Gammaproteobacteria; order Burkholderiales; family Burkholderiaceae_D; genus JAQGMO01. The sequence goes on along the minus strand of JBPBPY010000227.1, from coordinate 8,159 downwards.
CGTGACGAAGTCAAGGATAGAACATGCAATGTGCTGCAACGCCGGTGGTAACCGGTTCAATCAACGGGCGGGGCGATTCGACCCGGGTGCCGGCAACCCGCGCCACGGTGCGCGCCCAGCGACTTTCGCCGGCGCGCCAAGGCTCGCCTCTGGCAAGCGTGGCCGCCGGAGGCCTGGTCCTGGCCCTGCTAGCTGGCTGTTCCTCGCTCAATCCGTTTGCCAGCAAGGTGGTGGTGCGCAATCCGCCGGCGGCATTGACGACGGTGGCACCAACCATCACGGCGCGCACGGTCTGGAGTGCCAGCGTTGGCAAGGCCGGCCCCAATGTGTTCTCCCCGGCAGCAGTGGGCGACAGTGTGTATGCCGCCGCCAGCAACGGTACCATCGTGCGGCTTGACGCCGCCACCGGACGCGAAATCTGGAAGATCAACGCTGGCGTGCCGCTCAGTGCCGGCGTTGGTACCGATGGCGCCATCATTGCCGTGGGTGCGGCAAATGGCACGCTGCTGACCTTCAGTGTCGATGGCAAGCCGGGCTGGAAAGCCCAGCTTTCCAGTGAAATCCTCAGCGCACCGGCGGTCGGTCAGGGATTGGTCATCGTGCGCAGCCTCGACAACCGCATCGCCGGCTACGATGTCGAAACCGGCACGCGCCGCTGGCTGGTCCAGCGCACTGCGCCTTCGCTGATCCTGCGCAGCGCGCCCGGCATTTCGATCACCGGCCAGAACGCCTTCGTGGCACTGCCGGGCGGCCGCCTGCTGGCGCTGGCGACCTCGAACGGCGGCCCGCGCTGGGAGGCCACGGTGGGCGACCCGCGCGGCACTTCCGAACTTGAACGTATTGCCGACGTCTCCGGCATGCCGGCCTCCGACGGCAGCCAGGTTTGCGCGGCTGCCTACCAGGGCCGCATTGCCTGCTTCGATAATTCAGGCGGCAATACCAACTGGTCCAAGGAATTTTCCAGCTCGGTCGGCGTCGGCATGGATGGGCGCTATGTGTACGGCTCGGACGAACGCGGCAATGTGAATGCCTTCACCCGCGAAGCCGGCACCAGCGTCTGGCGCAACAGCGCCTTGCTCAACCGTGGCCTGTCGGCGCCGACGCCATACCGGCGTTCGGTGGTGGTGGGCGACTACCAGGGCTACATCCATTTCCTTTCCCGTGAAGATGGCGCCTTGATGGCGCGTTTGCCGACCGACGGCAGCCCGGTCCTTGGCACGCCAGTCGTGTCGGGCTCGAATCTGATTTTTCAAACCCAGGCAGGAACAGTGGCTGCGTTTGCAGCCGAGTAGAGTGTAATGAAGCCGGTAATCGCATTAGTAGGCCGACCCAACGTCGGCAAGTCCACCCTTTTCAACCGGCTCACGCGCTCGCGCGACGCGCTGGTGGCCGACATGCCGGGCCTGACCCGCGACCGTCATTACGGCGAGGGCCGCATGGGTGAGCGGCCATTCCTGGTGATCGACACCGGCGGCTTCGAGCCGGTGGCCAAGGACGGCATCATGCATGAAATGGCCAAGCAGACGCGCCAGGCCGTGGCCGAGGCCGACATCGTGGTGTTCATCGTCGATGGCCGCCAAGGTTTGACGCCGCATGACAAGACCATCACCGATTTCCTGCGCCGCTCCGGCCGCGCCGTCATGCTGGTTGTCAATAAATCGGAAGGCATGCGCTACACCGCGGTGACCGCCGATTTCTATGAGCTCGGGCTGGGCGACCCGTACGTCATTTCCGCTGCCCATGGCGATGGCGTGCTCGACCTGGTCGAGGAAGCCATCACGCTGGTGCACAAAGGCGTGGAAGAAGAACCGGCGGTGGTCGATTCGGCAGACCATGGCATCAAGATTGCCATTGTTGGCCGTCCCAATGTGGGCAAGTCGACGCTGGTCAATACCTTGCTGGGTGAAGAGCGCGTGATTGCCTTCGACATGCCTGGCACCACGCGCGACTCGATCGAGATTGAATTCGAGCGCGACGGCAAGCTTTATACGCTCATCGACACGGCCGGCATTCGCCGCCGTGGCAAGGTCTTCGAGGCAATTGAAAAGTTTTCCGTGGTTAAGACACTGCAATCGATTTCCGAAGCCAATGTCGTGATCCTGCTGCTCGACGCGCAACAGGATATTTCGGAGCAGGATGCCCATATTGCCGGTTTCATCCTGGAGTCGGGCAGGGCGCTGGTGGTTGGTGTCAACAAATGGGATGGCCTGACCAGCGACCGCCGCGATGAAATCAAGGCCGATATCGAGCGCAAGCTCAGTTTCCTGTCGTTTGCCAAGACCCATTTCATCTCGGCGCAAAAGGCCACCGGCATCGTGCAGATGATGAAGTCGGTGGACGCTGCCTACGCCGCGGCAACCACCAATCTGGCAACGCCGAAGCTCACGCGCGCCTTGATCGAAGCGGTCGAGCACCAGCAGCCGCGCCGCAAGGGGTCGATCCGGCCGAAGCTGCGTTATGCACACCAGGGCGGTCAAAATCCCCCGGTCATTGTCATCCACGGCAATGCGCTCGATGCGATCGATGCAAACTACAAGCGTTATCTGGAAAAACACTTCCGCGAAACCTTTTCGCTGATCGGCACCCCGCTGCGCATTGAACTGCGCTCCGGCAAAAATCCATTTGAAAAACCTGGCTGAACGTCAACTTAAGCGGAAGCGGGAAGCCTCCCGGCGGCTTCAAAGTCATGCAGTTGCTGCCCCGACTTGTAGCGATAAGCAAGCTACCAACTTTTTTGTTGTATAACGAATATCGTTTTTCTGCAAAATCCTATTGGGTTACGCTTTGACGCATCCTGTTTCTGTACTCTTCCAGGCCTGGGGCAGGCGTTTCTTGGCATGAAACGGGAAAATCGTTTACAGTCGGAATACCGTGTGCATTTGTGCGCGGACAGGGTCCATTTTGGACCCGGCACGGATTGCAACGGCATGAGCGTCGCGTCCGAAGCAGCAGCGATGCAGACACGCCGATCGCAGCTTGCGGCAGCAAATTGCGTGCCGGCTTGTTGTAATGGTCCCTCATGGTGGAATCTGTCACGGCGTTTGCCGGCAATCGCCGGCGGGAAATCGTGAGGTACTGCAGGCAGGGACTGTACAGGTTTGTGCAGGACAATGAGGCAGCAGGCGAGACCAGGGACGACGCAGCGGCGTACCAAAGCCATAGGCGTGTGTCTGGCGCAATGACAGTCCGTGAGCTTGAAAGTCAACGAGTTGACTCCAACTCTACAACCTAACAACATAATGGAGTTTCCATGAGCAACAAAGGGCAACTGTTACAAGACCCCTTCCTCAATGCCTTGCGCAAAGAGCATGTCCCGGTTTCAATCTATCTGGTCAACGGCATCAAGCTGCAGGGACATATCGAATCGTTTGACCAATACGTGGTCTTGCTGCGCAACACCGTCACGCAAATGGTCTACAAACACGCCATCTCCACGGTCGTGCCGGCGCGTGCGGTCAACCTGAATCTCGAGGCTGACACTGAATAGCCTGCATTTCCATACGGCCCCGTCGGTGCCGACGGGCGTCGTGCAAGCCTGCACACGGCGGCTGGTCCTGGCATGCCGGTCCTGCGCCATGCGGAGGACGCGTTAATGCGCGCACTTCTTGTTGGCCTCGATTTCGGCAAAGGCGATTTTGCCGCCAGTCTGGAAGAACTTGGCTTGCTGGCCAAGTCTGCCGGTGCCGTGCCAATCCTGACGATTACCGGAAAGCGCGCCAGTCCCGATGCCGCGTTGTTTGTCGGTTCGGGCAAGGCCGATGAAATTGGCCATGCAGTGCAGGACAACGAGATTGAAATTGTCATTTTCAATCATGCGCTATCCCCGGCCCAGCAGCGCAATCTGGAACGCCACCTGCAAGTCCGGGTGCTGGACCGTACCAGCCTGATCCTCGACATCTTTGCCCAGCGCGCCAAAAGCCACGAAGGCAAATTACAGGTCGAGCTGGCGCAGTTGCAGCATCTTGCAACACGGCTCATTCGCGGCTGGACCCATCTGGAACGGCAAAAGGGCGGTATCGGCCTGCGCGGTCCCGGCGAGACCCAGCTTGAAACCGACCGCCGCCTGATCGGCGAGCGGGTCAAGGCCTTGCGTGCCAAGCTGGAAAAACTTCACAAGCAGCGTGCCACACAGCGACGCTCGCGTGGCCGCAGCCAGACATTTTCGGTCTCGCTGGTGGGCTATACCAATGCGGGCAAGTCAACCTTGTTCAATACGCTGACCAAGGCGCAGGCTTACGCCGCCGATCAGCTGTTTGCCACCCTTGATACCACTTCGCGCCGTATCTATCTTGGCGAGGTTGGCAATGTGGTGGTCTCCGACACGGTCGGGTTCATCCGTGAACTGCCCCATCAATTGGTGGCGGCATTTCGCACCACGCTGGAAGAGACCATTCACGCCGACTTGCTGTTGCATGTCGTCGATGCCTCCAGCCCGACCAGGCTCGACCAGATCGAAGAGGTCAATGCCGTGCTCAAGGAGATCGGCGCTGACCATATTCCCCAGATTCTGGTGTGGAACAAGATCGACCTGGCGGCGCTGGAGCCTGCGGTGGAACATGATGAATATGATAAAATCCGCCGTGTTTTTCTGAGTGCGCAGACCGGGCAGGGCGTTGGTTTGCTGCGTTCGGCAGTTGCCGAATTCGCGTTGGCAAACAGGCCTGCCGAAGCCTTGGAAAACCTGTCCGAACTGGCCGAGGATATTGCAACGCCGCAATGACGCGCGACGTAGTTTCCGCTTGACCCTTGCAGTCCAACCATCACCACTTTGAGCCGGATACCGACAGCATGCCTGTACCCTTTTTCAAAAAATTTGGCCTGAAGTTTTCCTTGAACGACCCCCGCTGGGGCCGCGGTTCACAAAACGACGAGCAAACTCCCACACCCCCCGAGAACAACCGCCGTCCGAGCGACGGGCCGCCCGACCTCGATCAGCTCTGGCGCGACTTCAACCAGCGCGTCAACCGGCTGCTGGGCAAGAAAGGTGGCGGCAACAATGGCGGCAACGGCGGCGAGCCCGGCAATTTCATGCCGGACATGCGCGGGGCCAGCGTCGGCGCTGCCATCGTGGCTGGCATTGTTGCCGTGCTGTGGCTGTTGTCCGGTTTTTTCATTGTCCAGGAAGGCAACACCGGCGTGGTGCTTACGTTCGGCAAGTACAGCCACATGACGCAAGCCGGGATCAACTGGCGCTGGCCGTATCCAATCCAGAGCAACGAGATCGTGAATGTCTCGCAGGTCCGCACCGCTGAAATCGGTTACCGCACCACTGTGAAAAACAAGCAGCCGCGGGAAGCATTGATGCTGACCGAAGACGAAAACATCATCGACATCCAGTTCGCCGTCCAGTACAAGCTCAAGAATGCGGCGGAATGGATTTTCAACAACCGCGACCAAGACGAGACCGTGCGCCAGGTCGCCGAAACGGCAATCCGCGAAATCGTCGGCCGCAGCAAGATGGATTTCGTCTTGTATGAAGGCCGGGAAAAGGTCGCGCTCGATGTCAGTCTGCTCATGCAGCAGATTCTCGATCGCTACAAGTCCGGCGTGCAGGTGACGAATGTCACCATGCAGGGCGTGCAGCCACCCGAACAGGTGCAGGCTTCGTTCGATGACGCAGTCAAGGCGGGCCAGGATCGCGAGCGCCTCAAGAACGAAGGGCAGGCGTATGCCAACGATGTGGTGCCCAAGGCGCGTGGCGCGGCGGCCCGCTTGTCGGAAGAGTCGGAAGGCTACAGCGCCCGCGTGGTTGCCAATGCCGAAGGTGAAGCCGCGCGTTTCAAACAGGTGCTGGCCGAATACCAGAAGGCGCCGGGTGTCACCCGCGACCGTCTGTACCTCGATGCCATGCAGCAGATTTTCACCAACACCAGCAAGATCATGGTCGATACCCGCAACAACAACAGCATGATTTATCTGCCGCTCGACAAGCTGATTTCACAGACGGCAGCCAGCAGCGACAATGCGGTAGCCGGCAAGCCGCTGCTGCAGCCCTCGGTCCAGCAGCCGGTTGGTGGTTCCTCCGAAGCCCTGCAGACCATCGAGGTCACGCCCAGGCCCACGGATGCCCGTAGCCGCGACAGCCGCAACCCACGTGATCGCGAGGTGCGTTGATGAGCCGTCTCATGACATGGATCATCGGTCTTCTGATCCTCGCCTCGATTGTATTTTCCAGCCTGTTCGTGGTTGACCAGCGCCAGTACGCCATTGTGTTTTCGCTTGGCGAGGTCAAGAAGGTGGTCAGCGAACCCGGCCTGCATTTCAAGCTGCCGCCGCCATTCCAGAACGTGATCTTCCTTGACAAGCGCATTCTCACCCTCGATACGCCGGATGCCGACCGTTTCATCACGGCCGAGAAAAAGAACATCCTCGTCGATGCGTTCGTCAAATGGCGCATCGTCGACCCGAAACTGTTTTTCATCAGCTTTGGTGGCGACGAGCGCCGTGCACAAGACCGCATGGCGCAAATCATCAAGGCTGCCTTGAATGATGAAATCACCAAGCGCACCGTGCGTGAAGTCATTTCCGGCGAGCGCAGCAAAGTCATGGATGCCATCCGCCACAAGGTTGCGGATGAAGCCAAGGCCATTGGCGGTGAAATCATCGATGTACGGCTCAAGCGTGTCGACTATGTCGAGCAGATCAACAATTCCGTCTACGACCGCATGAAGTCCGAACGTGCGCGGGTGGCCAATGAATTGCGCTCCACCGGCTCGGCAGAGTCGGAAAAGATTCGTGCCGATGCCGATCGCCAGCGCACCGTGATTCTGGCTGAAGCGTATCGCGACGCGGAGTCGATTCGTGGCCAGGGCGATGCCAAGGCCTCGCAGATCTATGCCCAGGCATTCGGTGCCAATCCCGAGTTCTACCGCTTTTATCGCAGCCTGGAAGCCTATCGTGCCAGCTTCCGTCACAAGAGCGATGTGCTGGTGGTTGACCCTGCATCGGATTTTTTCAAGTACTTCCGCAGCGAAAGCGCTGCCGCAGCGGCGCCGGCGGCGCCCGCCCCGGCAAGAAGGAAATAGCCTTGCCATGGTTCGCGGATTTGCGAGCCATGCAGCATTTTTCCGTGGCGCCCCATCACCTGCGGCGTCGCAGACCGGAAAAATTGGCGTGAAGGCGCCATGCCGGATTACAATACCGGCTTGCCGCAACAATCAGCGGGCGGGATCAATGTCTGATTTCGCCAGCCAACGGCGGGCAGTGTTTCCCTGGCAGCTGGCTTGACCTGTGCGCATGCGTTGGCGTGCGCCTTCGTTTGTCATTTTCCTGCGGCCCGCTGTCGCAGTGGTGGGTCAGCATTCGGCGAATTGTTGCCTTGTTTGCATCGAGGCCAGCACCTTGGTGCGTGCCGGCCGGCTGCACGCAATCAGAGCGCCGCAGGCAGCTTGTGCTGGCCACTGATCCGATTCATGTTTTTCATTCTTCCAGTCCCGATCTTCATTCATGCCCAATTGGCTTCTTCCTGAAAACATCGCCGATGTCCTGCCGTCCGAAGCGCGCAAGATTGAGGAGTTGCGCCGTGCCCTTCTCGATAATTTCCGCCGCTATGGCTACGAACTGGTCATGCCGCCGATGCTTGAATACCTCGAGTCGCTGCTGCCGGTCGCCGGCCACGATATCGACTTGCGCATGTTCAAGCTGGTCGACCAGCTGTCGGGCCGCACCCTGGGCTTGCGCGCCGACATGACCACCCAAGTTGCCCGCATCGATGCCCACTTGCTCAACCGCCGTTCGGTCACGCGTCTTTGCTATGCCGGCAGCGTCCTGCATACCCGGCCGTCGGGCTTGCATGCGACACGCGAACCACTGCACATCGGTGCCGAACTGTATGGCCATGCCGGCCTGGAAGCGGACGCGGAAATCCATGAGCTGGCTCTGGCGTCGCTGGCCCTGGCCGGTTTCAATGAAGTGCGGCTGGATCTGTCGCATGTGGCCATTGTCAGGGCCTTGCTCGACAGTGACGCCGATGCCGGCCGTGACCGCGAACAGATCATCGCACTGCTGCGCGCCAAGGATCGTCCCGGCTTGAAGATCCTCAGCGCCGCCTATGGCGACGCGATTCGCCAGGCGCTGCTGGCCCTGCCTGGCCTGTATGGCGACGCCAGCGTCATCGCGCGCGCGCGCACGATCCTGCCAGCCTTGCCGGCCATTACCAC
>JBPBPY010000421.1:0-17459 GCA_050954505.1 Janthinobacterium lividum | reverse complement strand
AGGACACCATCACCTTCCGCGACATCACCGACGGGTTTCTCAACGGCAGCGAGCCGCTGCGCCTGTCGGCCACCCGCGACCAGGACACGCGCGACCGCCTGGCAGAACTGAAGACGGCCTTTGCCGACTACCAGACATCGGTCTCGGGCATCCTTGCCAACCTGCAGAATTTCATCGCCGCCAAACAGTCGGAACAATTGATCTTTACCGAAAACGAGCGCCTCAAGGAAAGCGTCAGCCGTCTGCAGCAAGCCTACCGGGGCCAGGAAGATGCGTTTGGCGTGACCTCGTATGCCATGGCGCTGACAGCCTTGCTGGCCCTGCTGTCGGCCGCCGGCATCGCGGTCGTGCTGCTGCAGGATAGCCAGCAGCGCACGCGCGACGCCGACGCGCGCCGCGAAGCATCGGAAGCGCTGCGCCAGGACGCCCAGCGCAAGGAAGAAACCGCCAAGCGCACCAACGACCAGAACCAGGCCGCCATCCTGCGCCTGATGAATGAATTGCAGGAAGTCGCCGATGGCGATCTGACCGTCCAGGCCACGGTGTCGGAAGACATTACCGGCGCGATTGCCGACTCGCTCAACTACACGGTGGAAGAATTGCGCGGCCTGGTCGGCCGTGTCACCAACACTGCTGAACAGGTGACCTCGGCTTCGAACCAGGCGCAGAACATTTCCCTGGCCTTGCTCAAGGCTTCGCAGCAGCAGTCGCGTGAAATCCAGCAAACCGGCCAGGCCGTGCTCGACATGGCCGAGCAGATCACCGATGTGTCGAAGTCGGCCAACCAGTCGGCCGATGTGGCGCGCCAGTCGGTGACGGCGGCCGAGCAGGGTTCGCGCGCGGTGGAAAATGCCATCAAGGGCATGAATGAAATCCGCGAACAGATCCAGGAAACCTCCAAGCGCATCAAGCGCCTGGGCGAGTCGTCACAGGAAATCGGTGAAATCACCGAACTGATTTCCGACATTACCGAACAGACCAACGTGCTGGCGCTCAATGCCGCCATCCAGGCCGCTTCCGCAGGCGAAGCCGGGCGGGGCTTTTCGGTGGTGGCCGAAGAAGTGCAGCGGCTGGCCGAACGCTCGGGCCTGGCAACCAAACAGATCGGCGCGCTGGTGCGCACCATCCAGACCGATACCCATGACGCCGTGGCGGCAATGGAAAAGTCGACCCAGGGCGTGGTCGAAGGAGCGCGCCTGTCGGACGCCGCCGGTGCGGCACTGCTCGACATCCGCCGGGTTTCCAACCAGCTGGCCGAACTGATCCAGGGCATCTCTTCATCGACCGGACTGCAGGCCACGTCGGCGTCGGGTGTGGCGCACAACATCCAGAATATTCTCAGCGTGACTGAGCAGACCCAGGAAGGCACGCAGCAGACTGCGCGGTCGATTCGCGAACTCTCGAAGCTGGCTGAAGAGCTCAAGAATTCGGTATCGCGCTTTCGTGTCAGCGCCAAGGCATGATGGCTGGCGCGCCGGAACAATCGGCCAATGCGTCAACGCATGGGCGGTTTTCATGTCACAGATCGAACTGCGGTGCCGTCTTGCTGCAACAACGTCGGGCTGGTAAGGTCCGACCTTGTGCGCCCGATACCGGGCACCCGGCCCATCACCGCCTTACCAGCATTTGAACCCGCGAGGCATCATGATCAGCCCCTCTTCGGCCGCAAGCGTGCCGGAACAACTCGATACCCGACCACTGTCCTGGGTCATGGCGGAAATCCGCGAAGCGCTGAACCAGTCGGCGCGCGCCATGAGCGAGGCCTTGACGCAAAGCGGCGAGACGCAGGCCGCCACGCTGCGTGCCGCACGCCTGTGCGTGCACCAGGCCCACGGCGCCTTGCAGATCGTCGAAATCGATGGCATCACTGCCATCGCGCGCAGCGCCGAGGAAATCCTCGGCAAGATGGAGTCTGGCGCCCGCGCGCCGGCGGCCGCCGAAGTCGACGACATCACCGCAGCCTATCAAGCCTTGACCGAATATCTGGAAGAGCTGCTCGCTGGCGCACCAAACCAGCCGGTGCGCTTGTACCCCTATTACAAAGCCCTGCTGACCCTGGAGGGCGCCGACCGCATTCATCCCTCTGAATTGTTTTACCCGCGCCTGACACCGCGTTCCGGCAGCAGCACCCGCCTTGCAGCGGTGGACGGCGCGCTGCTTGCAGGCCCGCAGGATGCGGCTGGTGCTGCAACCGAAACAGGGCAGGCGGCGCCCTTCGACCTGGCCGCGTTGCGCCAGCGTTATGAAAAAGCCTTGCTGCCGTTCCTCAAGAGCACCGATGCAGCGACCGAGCAGGCCAATGCGGCGCTGATGCTTGCGGTGGTCACGGAGGTGGCAGCGGCGCAGGAGGAAGCCGGGCCGGCATCGTTCTGGTGGGTCATGCGCGGTTTTGCCGAGCTGGTGGCCGGTGCCCAGCTTGGCGATGAATTCTTTGGCGAGCAGGGCAGCGAAAAGCATGTCAAGCAACTGTTCGCGCGGATTAACATGCAGTTGCGCAAGCTGGCCAAGCCGCCATACTTCATCGACGAAGCAGTCTTGCGCGACGCCTTGTTCTTCATTTCGCTGGCCCGCCAGCCGTCGCCTTTGCTGCAGCAGATCCGCAGCGCCTATGGACTCGATGGCATGGTGCCCGCCGACTATGAGCGCAAGCGCTACGGCCAGGTCAACACCCTGGCGCTGGCGCAGGCGCGCACCCACCTGGCCGATGCAAAAAGTGGCTGGGGCCGCATTACCTCGGGCGATGAAAGCGCCGTGTTCGGCTTCGAGCATGCCATGCATGGCCTGGCCGGTGCCGGCACCGCCTTGAATTCGGTCCCCTTGGCCAAGCTGCTGCGTGAACTCAACAGCATTGCCCGCCACGCCGCCCATGCCAGCCCTGACGAAGGCCTGGGGCTGGAAATGGCGTCCAGCCTGCTGTTTGTCGAAAGTGCCCTGAACCATACCAGCCGGCTGGCCGACGATTTTGCCCATCGCGCCGAGGCATTGAGCACGCGGCTGCTGGCCCTGGTGGCTGGCGAGCGGGCGCCGGAAAAGGTGCAGTGGCTCGACGAAATGTCGCGCGCAGCCCATGAACGCGAAACCATGTCAGCGGTTGCTGGCGAGATCAAGGGCAATCTGGCGCAGGTTGAAAAAGTGCTCGATGCCTATTTCAACGCACCGGCCAAGGCAGCGCAACTCGAGACGGTCGATGCCACACTGCAGCAGATCGAAGGGGTGCTGGACGTGCTCGACCAGGGCCAGGCAGCGCAGGCGGTACGCCATACCCGCGCCGCAGTGGCGCGCTTTGTCGCCCGCGCAATGCCTGCGCCGCTCGAGGGGGAAGCAGCCGATGGTGAGGACGTGGACCAGCAGGCCACGGCACTCGATGCCGGCAACGATGACGACCTTGACGATGAACATGGCAGCGCCACGCTCGTTTCCGCTGACGAACAGGCGCAGTTCGAGCAAGTCGCGCGCAATATCGGCGCCCTGAGTTTTTTCATCGAAAGCCTGCAAGGCAATCCCGATGGCGCAGCCAGCCGATTCAGTTTCGACGCTGCGAGCGGAATCTTTCATGCCGATCTGCTTGGTCCTGCAAAGGCTCCCGAGCACAAGCTGGCGCACTCCGACGCCGCTTCCGTACCGGTGCCCGCGCCCTCCGCAGTCGACCATGCCGATACATTGCCACCGCCGGGCGCGCCCGAAACGGCGCTCACCAGCATGGCGCCGCCCGAAACCAGTGCCGCGCCAGCCGGGGCGAGCACTGCGGTTGCCGGACAAGGTTCGGGCATCGATGTTCAACACGAGTCCACTCGGCATGCCGGCGCCGACCAGCCGGAAACAGCACCGCCGACCAGTGCCGATGCCGCTGAGCAGGCAACGCATGCGCCACATCGTTCCGAGGAAGCGGACGTTGCAACCGCTGCCAACACGCCTGATGTTGTGGCAGGTTCGCCGCACAGTGGCGAAGAAGCCGTTGCCAGCGACGCCTCTGAGGTGCCAGCGCCGATCGATGAAAGTGCTCTCGATACCATGCGGGTGCCGCAGCGCCCGGGACCACCGGTGGCGCCTTTGCCTGTCAGCGTGGTACCGCAATCGGATGCGGCGGTCGATGCAGAGTTGCTGGATATTTTCCTGGGCGAAGCAGCCGAAGTGCTGGACTTCGTGCGCCAGACGGTACCACGGCTCGAGCAGCAACCGGCCAGCCATGAACACCTGACTGCATTGCGGCGCTCGTTCCACACCCTCAAGGGCAGCGGCCGCATGGTAGGCCTGATGGCATTCGGCGAAGCGGCGTGGAGCATGGAGCAGGTCTTCAACCTGTACCTGTCGGAACACCGTGGCGCCGGCGAGCATCTGTTGGCGCTCCTGGCAATGGCCGACGGCGAACTCGGCGCATGGATCGCCGAGTTGCGTGATGCCGGCGTATCACAGCGCGATGGCGCCGCCCTGAAACAGGCTGCCCGCCTCCTGCTCGATGCCGACACCCAGGCACACCCGAATGCCGGCACCTGCGGGTCGACGGCAGATACCGCTGCGGCAGCGCCCCCGGCGTCGTCCGACAGCGCAGCGCAAACGGAGCAGGAAATCAGGGCAGCTCCCGCGGCCGAGCTTGCACCTGTTGAAGCATCCGAAGCTGCCGAGTCCATTGAAGAAACCAAGGTGGTTGATCAAGCCCAGGCTGTCGACGTAGTAGATACGGCGGTAGCTGCCGCGTCTCTTGAAGAAATCCAGGCGGTTGAAGAAGTCCAGGCTGTCGACGCAATGGAAGCAGCTCACGCGGCCGAGTCCGTTGCAGAAATCCAGGGCGTCCAGGAGGGGCAGTTTGTCGACGTGGAGGGCCGCTCTGTTGACGTAGATGAAGCCGCCAAAGCTGCCAAGTCTTTTGAAGAAATCAAGAAAGTTGACGAAGTCGAGGCTGCCGACACCGTTGAGGCTGTCGAAGCCGCCAAGGCCGTTGAAGAAACCAAGCCGGTTGAAGAAATCATCGCCGTCGACGTCGTTGAAGCAATCGAGGTGCCTGAAGCAATTGAGGGGCCTGAAGCGATCGAGGCCGATGAGGCAATGCAGGCGGCCAGCGTCGCCGAGGTGCAGGAAGCGCCACTGGCAACCGTGATTGGTTTCCCGGGCCGCCACACGGCCGAGGTGCCGCGCGACGACACCATCAAGCGTATCGGTACGCTCGAAATCAGTGTGCCGCTGCATAACATCTACCTGGCCGAAACCGATGAACTGGTCAGGTTGCTGGCCAATGACCTGGCTGAATGGCGCCATGAGCCGGAACGGCGCGTCAATACACTGGCTGTGAATGCAGCCCATTCCCTGGCCGGCAGCTCGGCAACCGTCGGCTTCACATCGCTGCAGGACCTGGCCCATGCGCTTGAGCTGGTGCTGCACACCCTGGTGCGTCTGCCCGATCCCTTGCGCGGGTTCGAGTTCGACGCGCTGGCAGCGGCAATCGAATGCATGCGTCGCATGCTGACCCAGTTTGCGCTTGGCGAGTTGGCAGGACCGGAATTGCGCCATGTGCAGGCGTTGCAGGAATTGAAGGCACGCATTCTGGCACGTGCGGTTCCGCTGCCCGTTGAAGAGCAGGAGGAAGACGAGGTTGCGACTGCGGCCTCGAGCCTGGTGGAGGACCAGGCAGCCAACGATCCGGAACTTGATGCAGAAATCGATCTCGATATCGATTTCGACCTCGGCCCGACGTTTGTCATCGAACCGGTGGCACCGGTTGTCACGGTGGTGCAGGAAGCCGAGCCTGTGCCGGATATTCCGGAAATCAGCGAGGCCAGCCTGAAAGCGCTAGCAGATGACCTCGAACATGGTGAGACATTGGTCTCGAGTGCCTCGGCCTTGTCGGGCGCAGACCAGGAGCAGGACAGCGCCGAACTGACCGACTTCGACCTTGACCTGGATGCCGAAATCGATTTGCAGGAGGCGTCGGCTGCAGCCTTTGCCGATACCGATGCCGATGCCGACAAGGCCGGCATGCAGCCGGGCCAGCAGCAAGCCTCCGGCGCCCAGGACATCGATGATGCACAGCCCGGCAGCGGCGCCGACAGTTCAGACGACAGCGCAGCGAATCGCTCAGGCAACCATGCAGCATTCGACGCTGCCGGCAACGAGGACGGCGGCCAAGCCGCCGCTGCCGAAGCCGAAGCCCGTTTCGAGCGCGAGGAATTCAGTGCCGCCCAGCTCGGTGCGGCGGCAAAACTGATTGCCGCAGCGACCATCCTGCCGGTGATGCTGGCCGAAGACCTGGTGCCGCCCACCGAAGTACTGTACGAACATGAACACAGTGGCGCCGCGGCGACATCGCGCATCCCCAAGGATGAGCTCGACGCCGATCTGCTGCCGGTATTCATTGAAGAAGCCAGCGACATCCTGCCGGAGATGGGCCGCAACTTGCGCCAGCTCATGGAGACGCCTGGCGAGCGCAGCAGCGTCCAGTCGCTGCTGCGGCTGCTGCATACCATCAAGGGCAGTTCCCGCATGGCCGGTGCCATGGTACTGGGCCAGCATCTGCATGAAATGGAAAGCCGCATCGAGCAAGTCACCTTGCAGGGCGCGCCCTCGCAGGCGGCGGTGGAAGAATTGCTGGCCCGCTTCGATGTTGCCCTGAGCCTGTTCGACCGCCTGCAAAATCCCTTGGCGGCAGATGCCATGCCGGCAGCGCCTGGGCAAAATCCGGCCTCTGCGGCGCCGGCGCCGGCCTCCGATCCGGCACCGGCAGTGCCGGCCTCCGATCCAGCACCGACAGTGCCGGCTTCCGTTCCGGCACCGGCAGTGCCGGAGCCGGCCGCGACAGGCAAACGCGCCAAGGCAGCGCAAGCCAGGAAAGCCGCAAAAGGTGCAGCCAAGGCGGCCGACGCGGCTGCGGACGTGGTACCGGTCGCTGCTGGCGCTGCCCCCTTGCCATCTCAAGCCATCGTGCCGGCAGTGGTGACGGCGCCAGCGCCGGCGCTGCCGGTATCGCTGGTTCGCGTACGCGCCGACATTCTCGACCGCCTGGTCAACCAGGCCGGTGAAGTGTCGATCTCGCGCTCACGTGTGGAAACCGACGTTGCGCTGCTCAAGTCTTCCCTCTCCGAGCTCTCCGACAATGTCGCCCGCCTGCAGGGCCAGTTGCGTGAAATCGAAATCCAGGCCGAGTCGCAAATGGCGTCGCAAATGCAGCAGGCCAATGACCGCGAGTTCGATCCGCTGGAGTTCGACCGCTTCACGCGGTTGCAGGAACTCACGCGCATCATGGCTGAAAGCGTCAATGACGTCGCTTCCGTACAGCAGAATCTGTCGCGCACGGTGGACGACGCCAGCAACAATCTCGGCCAGCAGGCACGCATCACGCGCGACCTGCAGCAAGACCTGATGCGGGTGCGCATGGTGCAATTCGGCAGCATTTCCGAACGCCTGTACCGCATCACGCGCCAGGCCTCGAAGGAGCTCGACAAGCGCGTCAACCTCGACATTCGCGGCGGCGCGGTGGAAATCGACCGCAGCGTGCTGGAAAAGATGACCGGCCCGTTCGAACATCTGCTGCGCAATTCGATTGTCCATGGCATCGAGTCACGCGCCGAACGCACCGCAGCGGGCAAGAATGAAACCGGCGAACTGCTGGTCGAGGTGCGCCAGGCCGGCAATGAAGTCGTCATCCATGTCAGCGACGATGGCCGCGGTCTCGATCTCGATCGCATTGCCGAGAAAGCCCGTGCCACCGGCTTGCTGTCAGCCGACAGCGAGCCTTCCGAAGCCGAAGTGCGCGACATGATTTTCCATCCCGGTTTTTCCACCGCGCGCGAAATCACCGAACTTGCCGGGCGCGGCATCGGCATGGACGTGGTGCGCGCCGAAGCAGTGTCATTGGGTGGACGCATTTCCATCGAGAGCAGCGCCGGCAAGGGAGCGCAATTCACCATCCATTTGCCGCTGACGCTGGCCGTCACGCAGGTGGTGGTACTGGCAACAGGCGGCAAGACCTATGCCGTGCCATCGGTCCTGGTGGAACAGGTGCAGCAGCTCAAATCGACGGCGCTGGTGGCGGCCTACAACGAGGGCGCGGTGCTGTGGATGGGCCAGCGCGTGCCGATGTTCTATCTCTCGGCGCTGCTGGGCGACCATGTCACCGCGCCTTTGACGCAGCAATACACCCCGGTGCTGATTCTCAAGAGCGGCACCCAGCGCGTGGCAGTCCATGTCGATGCCGTGCTGGGCAACCGCGAGGTGGTCATCAAGAACATCGGTCCGCAGCTCTCCCGCATGATCGGCGTGGCCGGGGCAACCGTGCTGGGTGCCGGCGACATCGTGCTGATCCTCGACCCGGTGCCGCTGGCGCAGCGCCATGCCAGCGACCCTTCGCGCGGCATGCGTCCCCAGACCAGCGAACACAGCCAGGTGCAGTTGGCCAATGCCGTGGATATCGCCGATGCAGCCTATCCGCATCTCGAACAGGCCGGTTCCCTCGAATTGGGCGCAGTGGCGGAGCTCAACGAGATCCTGCTGCCGGCACCGCAGACCGCGCGCGCGCCGCTGCAGACTGTCGATACCGCACCGGCTGCGGCACGGCCGGCGCTGCCGCCTTCCGTTTCAGCGCCAGCGGGGGTGAGCACGCCGGTACAGGGCTTGCGTACGCAGCGCACCGTGATGGTGGTGGATGACTCCCTGACGGTTCGGCGCGTCACCCAGCGCATGCTGGCACGCGAGGGCTATCAGGTGGTGCTGGCCAAGGACGGCGTCGATGCGCTCGAACAGTTGCAGGCCATCCGGCCCGACGTCATGCTGGTGGATATCGAAATGCCGCGCATGGATGGCTTCGACCTGACGCGCAATGTGCGCAGCGACGAGCGCACCCGCGCAATTCCGATCATCATGATCACCTCGCGCACGGCGGTCAAGCACCGCACCTATGCCATGGAACTGGGGGTCAATGAATATTTGGGCAAACCCTACCAGGAAGAGCAGTTGCTCAAGCTGGTGGCCGGTTTTGTACGCAGCGAAGTGCCGGCAGCCTGATGCGTCGCGCCTGCCGCGCAGCGCTGCCGGTAACGCTGCCGGCAACGCCGATGGCGACACGGCAGGCACATGAAAAATCTCTTTCAAGGTGGCAATAAATTCGGGGTGGACGGTCGTATAATCAAAACGGTAGGCTTGTTTCGGTTGCTGCAAAATGACCCATCGAAGCAGGCCCATGACGTCCAGCCGATTCAATGAGCCGCCAATGCCCGCATCGTCCCAGCCTGCCCGCGCCCGTCATGGATACCATGAGCAGGAGCGCGATTTCCTTGAGCGCATGCGGTTGCTGGCGCCGGTGCCCTGGGTCACCATCACCCTCATCCTGCTCAATACGGCGGTCTGGGCAGCCACCATTGCGCTGGGCGCCTCGGCCTACCAGCCGTCCTCGGCCTTCCTGCTTACCTGGGGCGGCAATGCCGCTTCCGAAGTACAGCATGGCCAGTGGTGGCGCTTGCTCAGTGCCATCTTCCTGCATGGCGGTGTCAAGCACCTGGCCATGAACATGCTGGGCCTGGCCTATGCCGGCACGGCAGTCGAGCGCATTTACGGCAAGCGCCAATACCTGCTGCTGTATCTTGCCTGCGGCATGGCTGGCAGCGCCCTGAGCCTGCACTTCTCTGCCCAGCAGGCGGTTTCGGTAGGTGCTTCGGGTGCGGTGTTTGGCGTTGCCGCTGCTTACCTGGTGAGCATCATGCAGCATGGGAAGCTGCTGCCGAAGGCGTACACCCGGCATGCGCTCTGGAGCCTAGGCTTCTTCATCGTGTATTCACTACTGCAAGGCTTGCTCGACACCGGCATCGACAATGCCGCACATATTGGCGGCCTGGCTGCCGGCAGCCTGCTGGCCCTGGTGCTGCCGGCGCGTTTCGACATGACCCGCTTCAATCGGGTGCCAAAAAGCCGTGCCCTGCTGGCGCTTGCGTTGTCGCTGCTCCTGGTGGCCGGCGTGACGGCAAGTGCACCGCATGCCACGCTGGAGCAGGCCCGCATGCTGGCCGGGCAGGCGGCCTTTGCGCAGGCGATTGCCGAATATGAAGATACGGTTGCCGCACTGTCGCAGGAATACCGCGCTCGTCATGATGACCAGCTAAGCCAGGAAAAAATCGACCAGCGCGCCAGGACAGTGTACGTGCCACGCCTGCAGACCGTGCATGCGGCACTGGTGTCGTCATGGCTGGTGCCTGGCGACCCCAGGCAACCCCTGCTCGACGATACCCGGCGCATGACCGAATTGCTGATCGAAGCGCTGGAAATGCCATCGGTGCCGGGGCGCGCCGGCCAGAAGTGGCTGCCGGCCGAACCGCGCCGCGCAGCCAGGATCGATGCCGAAATGCGGTTGCTGGGCAAGCGCATTCGCCAGCGTGCCGATGCCTTGGCCATTCAACCGGTGCAAGCGCAATGAATGCCGGCTGTTGGCAGCCGCAGCCGCAGCAGTCGCGCCATCCGGGCCAGCCGGGCAACCCGGCTGGGCAAGCCCGCCTGCCCGCACCGAGCGCCAGGCTGGCCACCGATGGTGCACGCCGTACAGTGATGCGCAGCCAGGACAGAGGCGGCGCCATGCTTCAATCGCCGGGCACGCCTTTGACGACCGCATAGCGGGCCAGCGTGGCGGCCCGCGCCTCGGCATGATCGACCAGCGGGGCGGGATAATTGTCGCCCAGCGTCACGCCGGCCTGGCTCAGGCGTTCGCGCGAGACCAGCCACGGCGCGTGGATTTCCTTGTTGGTCAACTTGGCCAGTTGCGGCAGGTAGTGGCGGATGAACTTGCCCTGGCCATCGAATTTCTCCGATTGCGTGACCGGGTTGAAAATCCGGAAGTAGGGCTGGGCGTCGCAGCCGGAAGACGATGCCCACTGCCAGCCGCCGTTGTTGGCCGACATGTCGAAGTCATTGAGCACGCGGGCAAAATAGCGCTCGCCCCAGCGCCAGTCGATGCCCAGGTCCTTGATCAGGAAGCAGGCCGTCACCATGCGCAGGCGATTGTGCATGTAGCCGGAGTGGTTGATCTGTGCCATTGCCGCATCGACCAGCGGATAGCCGGTGCGTCCCTCGCACCAGGCCAGAAACCGCGCCTGGGCATCGTCGCCGCCTTCCCATTCGATCTTGTCGTACACCGGCTTGAAGGCGCCGGCGGCGACATGTGGATTCTGGTACAGGATCATGAAATAAAAATCGCGCCACACCAGTTCCGACAGCCACACCGCCGCGCCTTCGCCGCCTTCGCCCGAGAGCATGGCCTCGAGTGCGCGCCGTGCCAGCGAACGCACCGACACCGTACCGAAACGCAGGTGCACCGACAGGTATGACCCGCCCTTGACGGCCGGGTAATCGCGCGCGTGCTTGTAGTCGGCAATGCGCAGCAGGAATTCGTCGAGCAGTTTCTGGCCGCCCGACATGCCGGTCGGAATGCCGAGCTCGGACAGGTTGGTTGCTGCAAAGCCCAGCGCCTGCAGTGCGGGAATCCGGCCATGGCCAATGTGGGCCGGCGGTTTGGCCAGACGCTCATGTCCGGGTTCGGGCAGGTAGCCGACCAGCCATGGATTGGCCGATGGCGGCATTTCCGTTGCAGCCAGTTTTTTCAGCCAGGCATTTTTGTAGGGTGTAAATACCGTGTACGGTTTGCCGGACAGGCTCAGCACCTCGTTTTGCTCGAAGATCGCCTGGTCCTTGAAAGCCAGCAACTGGCGGCCTTCGGCCTGCAGCACGCCGGCCACACGATGGTCGCGTTCAATTGCATCGGGCTCGTAGTCGCGGTTGACGAACACGGCCTGTACCCCAAGATTGGCAGCCAATTCCGGCAACAGCGCCGGAGCGGCGCCATGCAGCACGATCAGGGCACCGCCGAGCGCACGCATTTCAGCCTCGAGTTCGGTGATGCTGGCATGGATGAATTCCACCCTGCGGTCCGGCGTGCCAGCGTTTGCGCCTTTGCCGCTGCTGAAGGTGTCCTCATGCAGCGGCGCCAGGATGTCGGTGTCGAAGATGAAGACGCAATACACCTGTTTGCTGCGCGCCAGCGCTTCACTCAAGGCAGCATTGTCAAAGCAGCGCAAGTCGCGCCGGAACCACACCAGGGATTTGTCGAATTGGGCCATGTCGATTGGTCGTTGAATGCAAGCGTGACACTGTACCGTACCGGCAGGGGCCAGGCGGCATCCATCCCGCAGACTCTGCACGATGGTTGATATGGTTCATCTGCCGGCGATATCGTGCCGTATCCTTGCGGCAATCAGGTGTTCGCCAAGCATTTGCCAGGTATCTGTCAAGTATTTGCCAGACACCTGCCAACTGCCTGCCAGCCACCAACCAGGTGGCAAGTCGGGTCCGTGACAAAAAAGCGCCGTCAATGCTGCTAAAATGTCTCCCATGCCGAAGCAAAGCAAGCCATCCAAAGCCATACACCAACCGGGCAAGCCACCGGACGGGTATGTGTTTCCGCAATCTTCCGACCACAGCCTGCCCCCCGAGCTGAACCTCGCCAATCATTTCCTCATCGCCATGCCCTCCATGCTGGACTCGGTCTTCAGCGGCAGTGTGGTGTATTTGTGCGAACACAATCCCTCGGGCGCGCTGGGCGTGATCATCAACAAGCCCACCGACATGACCATGGATGTGCTGCTCGAGCGCATCGACCTGAAGGTCGACGAGGCTGCAGTGCCGCCGGCCAAGCCCAGCGCCGAGCGCGAAACCATCGGCGCCGGTCCGGTGATGTTTGGCGGCCCGGTGCAGGTCGAGCGCGGCTTCGTGCTGCATGCGCCGCGCGGCGAATTTTCTTCCATGATGAAGGTCAGCGACGAGATTTCCTTGACCACTTCGCGCGATGTGCTTGAAGCGGTCGCCACCGGCGAAGGCCCGGGCCGCCTTCTGGTGACGCTGGGCTGCGCCGGCTGGAGCGCTGGCCAGCTCGAGGAAGAAATCGGCGGCAATGGCTGGCTGACCGTGGCGGCCGACCCGCAAATCATTTTCGACCTGCCCATCGAGGCACGTTTTGCCGCTGCGCTGAAGCTGCTCGGCGTCGACCCGCTGATGCTGTCCGGCGAGGCGGGACATGCTTGATATCCGGCTGGCGCTGCTTGCCTGTTCGCTGTGAAGACTGTGCTGGCATTCGACTTCGGTCTCAAGCGCATCGGCGTGGCTGTTGGCAACACCACCATCCGCCAGGCCCAGCCGCTGACAATCGTCGAGTCCGCCACCAACGAGGGTAAATTTGCCGCCCTCGCAGAGCTGGTGGCGCAATGGCAGCCAGCGCTGTGCGTGGTCGGCCTGCCGTGCCACCCCGACGGCGCCGACCATGAAATGACACAACGCTGCAAGCGTTTTGCCAACCAGCTGAACGGCCGCTTCGGCCTGGCCACCACGCTTGTCGACGAGCGCTATTCTTCTGCCGTCATTGCCCGCCAGCGCGGCGAGCGCATCGACGCCAAAGCCGCTGCGGTGATCCTGCAGCAGTATTTCGATGAACCCGATCCTGATCCAACCTCAACACCATCACTTGCCGAACTGCCACTGCCATGAAACCATCCGACCTTGACGCCGAAGCGCTGTACGGCGCGCTGGCGCAACAAATCCGCACTGCACTGGCGGTGGCCGAACAGCTGGCCATCGTCGGCATCCATTCCGGTGGCGCCTGGCTGGCCGAGCGCCTGGCGCAGGACATGCAATTGACCGAACGCTTCGGCACCATCGATGTCTCGTTCTACCGCGACGACTATGCCGAAAAGGGTTTGCCGGTGGAGGTCAAGCCGAGCCAGATTCCCTTCGATGTGAATGGCGCCACCATCCTGCTGGTCGACGATGTGCTCTACACCGGCCGCACCACGCGCGCGGCCATCAATGAATTGTTCGACTATGGCCGCCCGGCGCGCATCCTGCTGGCGGCACTGGCCGACCGTGGCGGACGCGAGCTGCCGATCGCGGCAGATTTTATCGCCACCACCGTCGAGCTGCCGGCAGACCGCCAGCTCGTGTTGCAACGGGCCGATGACGGCCGCTTTTCCTTCACAGTCGATCATGCATAACCCGCAACTGAATCAAGATGGCGAACTCCAGCACCTGCTGACCATCGAAGGCTTGCCCAAGGCCGTCGTCACCCGCATCCTCGACACTGCTTCCTCGTTTGTCGGCATCAGCGACCGCGAAGTCAAGAAGGTGCCGCTCATGCGCGGCAAGAGCGTCTTCAACCTGTTCTTTGAAAACTCCACGCGCACCCGCACCACTTTCGAGATCGCCTCCAAGCGCCTGTCGGCCGATGTCATCAACCTCAACATCAACGCCTCCAGCGCCAGCAAGGGCGAGTCGCTGCTCGACACCATCGACAACCTCGCAGCCATGCATGCCGACATGTTCGTGGTGCGCCATTCGCAGTCGGGCGCGCCCTACATGATCGCCAAGCACCTGACGCAAACCGGGCAATCGCATGTCCATGTGGTCAACGCCGGCGATGGCCGCCATGCGCATCCGACCCAGGGTTTGCTGGACATGTACACCATCCGCCACTACAAGAAGGACTTCACCAATTTGCGCGTGGCCATTGTCGGCGATGTGCTGCACAGCCGCGTGGCGCGTTCCGACATTCATGGCCTGACCACGCTGGGCGTGCCAGAAGTGCGCGTGATCGGACCGCTGACGCTGCTGCCGGGCGGGCTCGAGCAGATGGGCGTGCGGGTATTCACCGACATGAAGGAAGGCTTGAAGGATGTCGATGTCATCATCATGCTGCGCCTGCAGAACGAGCGCATGAGCGGGGCGCTGCTGCCCTCGGCGCAAGAATTTTTCAAGAGTTATGGCTTGACGCCGGAACGGCTGGCGTATGCCAAGCCGGACGCCATCGTCATGCATCCCGGGCCGATGAACCGCGGGGTGGAAATCGATTCGGCAGTGGCCGACGGGCCGCAGGCGGTGATCCTGCCGCAGGTGACATTCGGCATTGCGGTGCGCATGGCGGTAATGAGTATTTTGGCGGGCAATTGAACATGAATCTGCATATCACGAACGGCCGCCTGATCGACCCGGCCAACCAGGTCGACGGCATGAACGACCTCTACATCATTGACGGCCGCGTGGCCGCCATTGGCGAAGCGCCCGACAACTTCCGCGCCGACCGCACCATCGATGCCGCCGGCCTGGTGGTCATTCCCGGCCTGGTCGACCTGAGCGCACGGCTGCGCGAACCCGGCTATGAATACAAGGCCACGCTGGAGTCCGAACTGCAGGCGGCAGTGCAGGGCGGCGTCACCAGCCTGGTTTGCCCACCCGACACCGATCCGGTGCTCGATGAACCGGGTCTGGTGGAAATGCTCACGCACCGCGCGCGCAATTTGAACCAGGCCCATGTGTATCCGCTGGGCGCCTTGACGGTGGGCCTGAAAGGCCAGGCCCTGACGGAGATGGCGGAACTTACCGATGCCGGCTGCGTCGGCTTCTCCCAGGCCGACTGCCCGGTCTTCGACACCACGGTGCTGCTGCGCGCCATGCAGTATGCCAAGACCTTCAACTACACGGTCTGGCTGCGCGCCCAGGACCCGCATCTGGGCAAGGGCGGCATTGCCCATTCAGGCCCGATCGCCTCGCGCCTGGGCCTGTCCGGCGTGCCGGTGATGGCCGAGACGATTGCCCTGCACACGATTTTCGAACTCATGCGCGCCACCGGCGCGCGCGTGCACCTGTGCCGCATTTCATCGGCTGCCGGTGTGGAACTGGTGCGCGGCGCCAAGAAGGAAGGTCTGGCATTGAGCTGCGACGTCGGCGCCCATCATGTCCACCTGACCGATGCCGACATCGGCTTCTTCGATCCAAATGCACGCCTGACACCGCCGCTGCGCTCGCAGCGCGACCGCGATGCAATCCAGGCCGGCCTGCTCGACGGCACCATCGATGTCATCTGCTCCGACCACACGCCGGTCGACGACGACGAAAAAATGCTGCCGTTCGGCGAAGCCTCGCCCGGTGCCACGGGACTGGAACTGCTGCTATCGCTGGCGCTGCGCTGGGCCGGCGACAACGGCCGGCCGGGCTGGGACCTGGTTTCCCAGGCCGTGGCCAAGGTCACGTCGGAAGCGGCCAAGGTGGTGGGCCTGCCATGCGGGCAGCTTGCCGTCGGCAGCGCTGCCGACATCTGCCTGTTCGATCCGCAGGCACGCTGGCTGGTGACGGCCAATGCACTGGCCAGCCAGGGCAAGCACACGCCGTTTCTGGGGTATGAACTGGAAGGGCAGGTGCAACAGACCATCGTTGCAGGGCAGGTGGTATTCTCGCGTTCGGCTTCGCGGTGACATCGCGGCGAGCCGCGCGGCGAGTCTGGATTGGACCTGCGCAGCGAGTCTGGCCTGCGTCCGGTTTGTGTTCGATAGTTTTCGATTGCGTTCAATTGCGATCGATTTTTGGCCCCGTTGAACCTGGCTGGCATGTGCCCGGGGCCGCGTGCATCCCCCGTCGGGTTCGGCCTTCATGAAGCCATTGACGAAGACGCTCACCCAATGAGTATTGCATGAGGCAGCCCACGTGAAGCGCCTGCTGGCCATGTTCGCCATGCTGCGTGTCGTGCTGCATCTGCTGCACGGCTTGCTGATCGTGGCGCTGATTTATCCGCACATCAGTGCGGCGGCGCGGCAAGGGCGCACGCGGCGCTGGTCGGCCCAGGTGCTGGCAATTTGCGGCGTACGGCTCAAGGTCACGGTGCCAACCGCAGAAGTGCATGCCGGTCCGGCGTTGATCGTCGCCAACCATGTCTCCTGGCTCGACATCTTTGTCATCAATGCCATGCAGCCGTGCCGCTTCGTGGCCAAGTCCGATATCCGCGACTGGCCGCTGATCGGCTGGCTGTGTGCCAAGACCGGCACCATCTTCATTGCGCGCGGACGCAACCGCGATGTGCGGCGCATCTTCAAGGACATGGTGGCCAGCATTCACGCCGGTGAACGGGTGGCGGTTTTCCCCGAAGGGACGACCTCGATGCAAGGCAGCCTGCTGCCATTTCACGCGAACCTGTTCGAAGCAGCAATCGATGCGCAGGTGCCGATACAGCCCTATGCGCTGCGGTACACCGGGCGCGACGGGCGGGTTCATGCAGCGATCGACTATGTCGGCGAGACGACGTTTGCGTCAAGCCTGGCGCGGGTTCTGGCAGTGAGGGACTTCACGGCGGAATTGATTGTCTTGCCGGTGATTGCGACGCAAGGGGTGCATCGACGGGAGCTGGCGGTGGTGGCGCGAGAGGGGATTGCTGCAACGTTGGAATCAGCTTCAGGCGATAACTGATCCTTGGAATGCAGCTAACGATCACTTACCATTGCATTGAATTCTGACAGGGGTGGGGGCTATGCGGCCATCTGTCACGAAATAATAGAAAGCAATGCCGCATTCTTTTAGATGCGTCCAGGGGGCACTAAGGTAACATGCGCAATCGCACGTTCTGCAGCAGTTCCATAGTGCCCAATGCAGTTTTGGACACAGTTAATGAATCGCAGTCG
>JBPBPY010000309.1:0-18028 GCA_050954505.1 Janthinobacterium lividum | reverse complement strand
CCTTGCCCAGGTTGTAGGGCGGATCGGCGATCATCAAGTCCACGGCGCCATCGGGTATGCGCGCCAGGCCGGCCAGCGCATCCTGGCAAAACACCTGGTTTTTCCAGGGTTTTACAGCCATGCCGGGCCCCGGGCGCTGGCGCCAATGATGTCGATGGTTTCGACGGCGTCGGGAATGCCGACAGTCGCCATAGCACCAATCGCGCCCATCCGGTCAAACAGCGTCATTGCTTGAAGCGCAGCTCAGCCGAACGCGCATGGGCCTGCAGGCCTTCGCCGTATGCCAGCTCGGCTGCCACTGCGCCCAGCGTGGCCGCGCCCTGGGCGCTGACCTCGATGATGCTGGAGCGCTTCTGGAAATCATAGACGCCCAGCGGCGAGGAAAACCGCGCAGTGCGCGAGGTTGGCAGCACATGATTGGGCCCGGCGCAGTAGTCGCCGATCGATTCCGAGGAAAAGCGCCCCAGGAACATGGCGCCGGCATGGCGGATGTGCTCGGCCCAGAGCTGTGGCTTTTCAGTCGAGATTTCCAGGTGTTCGGCAGCGATGTAATTGGCTAGCTCGCAGGCTTCTTCCATGTCGCGCACCTTGACCAGCGCACCGCGGCCCGACAGCGAGGCGCGGATCACTTCCTGGCGCGGCATTTCCGGCAGCAGCCGGTTGATCGAGGCTTCCACCCGTTCGATATAGGCCGCGTCCGGACACAGCAGGATCGACTGCGCCAGTTCGTCATGCTCGGCCTGGGAAAACAGGTCCATGGCAATCCAGTCGGGGTCGGTGCTGCCGTCGCAGATCACCAGGATTTCGGACGGACCGGCAATCATGTCGATGCCCACCGTGCCGAACACCCGGCGCTTGGCCGCTGCCACATAGGCGTTGCCAGGCCCGACGATCTTGTCGACCGCCGGTATCGTGCCGGTGCCATAGGCCAGCGCACCGACTGCCTGGGCGCCGCCGATGGTGAATACCCGGTCGACGCCGGCAATTGCCGCGGCAGCCAGCACCAGGGCATTGCGCACGCCACCGGGGGTAGGCACCACCATGATGATCTCGGCCACGCCGGCTACCTTGGCGGGAATGGCGTTCATCAGCACCGACGAAGGGTAGGCCGCCTTGCCGCCCGGGACATAGATGCCCACCCGGTCCAGCGCAGTGACCTTCTGGCCGAGCACCGTGCCGTCGGCTTCGGTATACCGAAAACCGTCCGAACCGATTTCCTGTTTCTGGCGCTGGTGGTAGGCGCGCACACGGTCGGCGGCAGTCTGCAGGGCCGCGCGGCGCGCCGGCGAGAGGCCGTCGAGCGCCTGCTTCAATTCCTCCTGGCTGATTTCCAGCGCCGCCACACTGTCGGCGGCCACCTGGTCGAAACGCCGGGTATATTCCAGCACGGCGGCGTCGCCACGCTGCTTGATGTCGGCCAGGATCTGCGCAGCAGCGCTGTCGATGGCCGCATCTTCCTCGGCTTCGAAGGCCAGCACGGCGGCCATCTGGCCACGGAAATTGATATTCGTCGAGTCCAGTTTGCGGATCTGCAGCGGCACCTGGCTGGCGGCCTCTTCGGGATTCTGGTCTGGGGTATGGACTAGCATGGGTTTTCCGATCGTATGCAGCATGGGGTTCAGGAAGACTGGCCGGCTGCCTTCTCGATGGCGTCGAGGATGGGCTGCAAGCGCTCGCGCTTCAATTTTAACGCGGCCTGGTTGACCACGAGGCGGGCTGAAATTTCCATCATGTGCTCGACTTCGACCAGGTTGTTGGCGCGCAGCGTGCTGCCGGTGGAAACCAGGTCGACGATGGCGTCGGACAGGCCCACCAGCGGCGCCAGCTCCATCGAGCCATACAGCTTGATGAGGTCGACGTGCACGCCCTTGGCGGCAAAATGCTCGCGCGCCAGCTTGAGGTATTTGGTGGCCACGCGCAGGCGCGCGCCCTGGCGCACGGCGCTTTCATAATCGAAGCCGGCCTGCACCGCAACCGACATGCGGCACTTCGCAATGTTCAGGTCGATCGGCTGATACAGCCCTTCGCCGCCATGTTCGAGCAGAACGTCCTTGCCGGCCACGCCGACATCGGCGGCGCCATATTGCACATAGGTCGGCACGTCGGAGGCGCGCACGATGATCACGCGCACCAGCGGATCATTGGTCGGCAGGATCAGCTTGCGCGAAGTCTCCGGATTTTCCAGCACCGTGATGCCGGCTGCTTCCAGCAGCGGCATGGTTTCCTCGAAGATGCGGCCTTTCGACAGCGCCAGCGTCAGCTGGGTCGGCATGATGCTGCTCATGACAGCACCTGCTTGCGCTCTGCAGCACGCTCACGGTCATGCCCGAAACCGGGCTCGGCGCCATGTTGATTTCCACCCTGGGGTTCGCGCGCCGAAGCACCTGCAGCGGCTCGCTCCCCTGCTCCCGCTGGCGCGGTTGGCGCGGCTGGCGTGGTTTCAATCCTCGGGTCGTTTTTCACCCGCTCGATGCTGGCGCCAACGGCCGAGAGTTTCTGTTCCATGCGGTCGTAGCCACGGTCGAGATGGTAGATGCGGTCGATCAGCGTCTGGCCTTCCGCAGCCAGCGCGGCAATCACCAGCGAAGCCGAGGCGCGCAGGTCGGTGGCCATGACGGGCGCGCCGATCAGGCGGCTCACTCCGGTGACAGCAGCGGTATGGCCTTCGATGGTGATCGCAGCGCCCAGGCGGTTCATTTCCTGCACATGCATGAAGCGGTTTTCAAAGATGGTTTCGGTTACCAGGCTGCTGCCTTCGGCAATGCAGTTCAGGGCCATGAACTGGGCCTGCATGTCGGTCGGAAAGCCGGGGTATTCGGTGGTGCGAAAGCTCACCGCCTTGGGGCGGGCCGCCATCTGTGCGCGAATCCAGTCGGGGCCGGTGGTCAGGATCACGCCGGCTTCGCGCAGTTTGCCCAGCGCCACATCGAGAATGTCGCTGCGGGTGTTGTGCAGCGTGACGTCGCCACCAACAGCTGCAACCGCGCACAGGAAGGTGCCGGTTTCAATGCGGTCGGCAATCACCGCATGCGAAGCGCCATGGAGTTTTTCCACGCCCTGGATCACCAGCCGTTCGGTGCCTATGCCTTCGATCTGCGCGCCCATGGCCACCAGCAGGTTGGCCAGGTCGGTGACCTCAGGCTCGCGGGCGGCGTTTTCCAGCACGGTCTGGCCTTCGGCCAGGGTTGCCGCCATGAGCAGGTTTTCCGTACCGGTGACGGTGATCATGTCGGTGACAATATGGGCGCCGCGCAGCTTCTTGGCGCGCGCATGGATATAGCCGCCCTCGATGGTGATTTCGGCGCCCATGGCGCGCAGGCCGGCAATATGCTGGTCGACCGGGCGCGAACCGATGGCGCAGCCGCCCGGCAGGGAAACCCGGGCTTCGCCAAAACGCGCCAGCAAGGGACCCAGCACCAGGATCGAAGCGCGCATGGTCTTGACCATTTCGTACGGCGCTTCAAGCTTGTCGATATTGCGGCCATTCAGGGCCAGGCGGTCATCATCCTGCTCGACCTGCAAGCCCATCTGGCGCAGCAGCTTGAGCATGGTGGAGACATCGTTCAAGTGCGGCACGTTCGACAGGTAGACGGTGTCGGACGTCAGCAGCCCGGCGCACAGGATGGGCAAGGCGGCATTCTTGGCGCCGGAAATCGTGATGTCGCCGGAGAGGCGGTTGCCGCCGGTGATGAGCAGTTTGTCCATGATCGTTCTTATTCAGGTTCGGTGTGGCAGTGGCGTGGTCTGGAAAAAGCGAGGCACTGGCGTGGCACAAGCGTGGCATAAGCGTGGCACAAGCGAGGCAACAGCCGGTTGCGGTGCCGGCGCCGGCGCTGCCACCACAAATGCATGGCCAGTGGCGCCAGTGATGCCAGTGATGCGCAATCCCGTTCAGCAGGAGCAGAAAACATCGGCAGAGGGCAGCGCAGGCATGGGCACCAGGACCGGCCTCAACCCTGGAATTCTTCCGGCGTCAGGGTCTTCATCGACAGCGCATGGATTTCCTCGCGCATGCGCTCGCCCAGCGCAGCGTAGACCAGCTGATGGCGCTGGATGCGGCTTTTGCCTGTAAAGGCAGTAGCCACGATGACGGCGGTGAAATGCTGGCCATCACCCTCGACTTCGAGGTGGCTGCATTCCATGCCGGCGGCAATATAGTCCTTGACATTTTGCGGTGTGGGCAACATGGGCATGGCCTTGATATTGACTGGAAACGGTGTTTTCATGATGGGGTATCGGCTATCGTACTATCAATTTCAGTTCTAATAAACTGCAGAAATTACTGCGCAAATTACTGCGCAAATAAAACCGCGCGAATCATGTGCGCGCACCAGGTGTGCGGATCAAATATGCGGATCAACTGTGCAGTTCAGCTGCATGAAGAAACTCTGCAGATCGGTTTCGCAATCGAACTGCGCCAAAAAATTGCCTGGCGCCTTTGCGCGCTGCCAGGACAGCGCACGGTGCCCCGGCACTGTAATAGGCAGCCGCTTCTCAATCGCGAATCCGGAAGCCCCGCTTGAGCATGGCTACCGCAATCACCGACAGCGTGACCAGGAAAAATACCACGATCGCAAAACTGATCAGCGGATCGATATCGGACTTGCCAAAAAAGCCGTAGCGGAAACCATCGATCATGTAGAAGAACGGATTGACATGCGAGATGAATTGCCAGAACGGCGGCAGGCTGTGAATCGAGTAGAACACGCCGGCCAGAAAGGTCGCCGGCATGATCAGGAAGTTCTGGAAGGCCGCCAGCTGGTCGAACTTCTCCGCCCACACGCCAGCAATCAAACCCATGGTGCCGAGAATGGCCGCGCCCAGCAAGGCAAAGATGGCAATCCACCAGGGCGCCACGAAATGCAGGTCGGCAAACCAGACCGTGATGATGAACACGCCCGCACCCACCGCCAGGCCGCGCGCAACCGACGCCAGCACATAGGCGCCGAAAATTTCCCAGTGCGACAGCGGCGGCAGCAGGATGAACACCAGATTGCCGGTGATCTTCGACTGGATCAGCGATGAAGAGGAATTGGCGAAGGCATTCTGCAGCACGCTCATCATCACCAGGCCCGGCACCAGGAATGCCGTGTAGCTCACGCCGGGATAGACTTCCAGCCGGCCTTCGAGCACATGGCCGAAGATCAGCAGGTACAGCATGGCGGTGATGATGGGTGCGGTCAGGGTTTGCGTGGCGACTTTCCAGAAGCGCAGCATTTCCTTGTAAAACAGCGTCTGGAAACCGATCATTGTCCACCTCCCATGATTTGCAGGAAGACGTCTTCCAGATCGGCCTGTTTCAACTGCATGTCTTCAATGACGGCACCGGACGAATGCAGGGCCGCCAGGATAGGCTCGACCTCGCTGTAGTCGGTCACGCGCAGTGTGTATTGACGCCCTGCCCCGGCACCGTTGCCGGCAGCAGCGCCATTGCCGTTGACAGAATCCGCACCGGCATCGGCGCCGGCGCCATCGACGTGCGATACCAGCGGCAGCAGTGCGTCGGGCAAGCCGCCATGGGCCAGGCGCAGCACCATTTGCGAGCCGGAGATCTGGCGGATCAATGCCGCGGTCGAATCGAGCGCCACCACTTTTCCCGTCTTGAGCATGGCAATGCGGTTGCACAGCGCCTGCGCTTCTTCCAGGTAGTGGGTGGTCAGCACCACGGTGTGGCCTTCGCGGTTCAGGCGGGAAACGAACTTCCACAGGGTCTGGCGCAATTCGACGTCCACACCCGCCGTCGGCTCATCGAGCACGATCACCGGCGGCTTGTGCACCAAGGCCTGGGCCACCAGCACGCGCCGTTTCATCCCGCCCGACAGCGCGCGCGTATTGACGTCGGCCTTGCTGGTCAGGTCGAGGTTGAACATGATCTCGTCGATCCACTGGTCGTTTTTCTTCAGGCCGAAATAGCCCGACTGCATGCGCAGGGTTTCACGCACCGTGAAGAACGGGTCGAACACCAGCTCCTGCGGCACCACGCCCAGGCGCTTGCGTGCATTGCGATAATCGCTGACGACATCGTGGCCCTGGATGGCGACGCTGCCCGAATCGGCGCGCCCAAGTCCGGCAATGATGGAAATGAGCGTGGTCTTGCCAGCCCCGTTGGGACCAAGCAGACCGAAGAATTCACCTTCTTCGATGCTGAGTGACACACCACCGAGCGCTTGCAGGGCGCCGTAGCGCTTTTGAACATTGGAAATCTGGATTGCAGCCATGGCGGCTCGTTGAACACTTTATACGTGAATGCTGGCATGGCGACGCCAGGCGCCGGCCACGCTCCAAGACCGCGCAGCAGCCAGCGGATCGGATCCGGAATCGGCATGCCTTGCGGTCGGCGATGGCAAAAGAAATTGAAAAAGGGATTGATTATAGGGGATTTGGCAATCGAACCCGCTGCACCAGCCATTTTCCTTGTGATGCAGCAGGCTGCCACAGCACCGGGCGGCGTCTCAGGCGGGCTCTGCCATGGCACTGCGCTGGCGCGGGGCCGTCAACATGTCGTCGACTTCATACAGTTCGGCGAGGTTGCGCAGGCTCTCCGGCACGTTGAGCACGCGCAGCGTCAGTCCGCGTTCGAGTGCCGCACGGCGCCAGCCGATCAGCGCGGCCACCGCCGAGGAATCGACGGCCGTGACGGCGGCCAGGTCGAATTCGAGCTGGCCGGCGGCAATTGCCTGCAGGCCAGCCTTGAGCACCGCGCCGGCTGTATCAAAGGTCAGCCTGGCGCCAGGCAAAAAGGATTCACTCAAGACAACATCCCTACGACTTCCTGGCAGGCGGCGCGGCAGCCAGGCGCTTGTTGCGCTCGGCCAGCGTCTTGATCAGGCCGTCGATGCCGCCCTTGCTGATTTCGGAGGCGAAGTTGCCCTTGTAGGTTTCGACCAGCCAGGCACCCAGGACATTGACGTCATAGATTTTCCAGCCACCGGAAGTTTTCTCCAGACGGTAGTTCAGCTGGATCGGCTCGCCGCGTGCCTGCACGACCTGCGAACGCACTTCCACTTCTTCATCTGTTGGCGCCCCACGGGTTGGCTTGAATTCCAGTTCCTGATCGCGGATTTGCGAGATCGCACCCGAGTAGGTGCGCACCAGCAGCGTGCGGAATTGATCGGTCAGCTGCTTTTGCTGGTCCGGCGTGGCTTCACGCCAGTAGCGCCCGGCTGCCAGCGAAGTCATGCGCTGGAAGTCGACATTCGGCAGGATCTTCGCTTCCACCACGTCGAGCACTTTTTGCTGGTTGCCGCTCTGGATATCCTTGTCGGTCTTGGCGATCGTCATGACGTCCTGGGTGATGCGCTTGACGAAGGCATCCGGCGCTTCCTGGGCACTGGCGAAGGTGGCAAAGCTCAGGCTGGCTACGGCCAGGGCTGCGTACAACAGGGATTTGATGGTTTTCATGCTTCCTCGATTCATGCTGGCGCCTGCTGGCTGCCTGGTTATTCAATTTGCTTGCGGATAGGTCAAGCACCAGTGGCCATGATGCACCATCTGCCGGCAACAGATAGTAACAAACATGGCAATCTCAATGGCGCCGGTCAAGAAGCTTGCGATACATCGAATCGGCTACCCGTCACCGGGCGCCAGTCAACGCTCGACCGAAGCCTCGACCTTGCCGGCCCGGCGCTGCAGGAAACCGTCGCGAATGAATTCATAACGGTCCAGGGCGGCGTCTTCGATGAGGTTGGAGGCATCGAGCAAGGCGGCACGCTGATCGATCACACGAATGCCGGTGCCGATATTGCGGGTGGAAACCGGGTAGACATAACTCCACAGGTCACCTTTGAAATCTGCCGGCAAGGCAGCCGTATCACGCACCGTGCTGGGGCCGAGGAAAGGCAGCATCACGAACGGGCCGGACGGCACCCCCCAGACACCCAGCGTCAGGCCAAAATCCTGCCGGTGTTTTGGCAAGCCGGCTGGCGAGCCGATGTCGAGCAAGCCGGCCAGGCCAAGCGTACTGTTGACAGCCACGCGCATGATGTCCGTGACGCCGTTTTCAAAGTGTCCTTGCAGCAGGTTGTTGACCGCCGTCCAGACGTCGCCAATGTTGCCAAAAAAATTGTAGACACCGGTTTGCACGAACGAAGGCGTGACTTTTTTGTACACCGTCGCGACCGGCTTGAGGGCGTACTGGTCAAGCTTGTCATTGAAAACGAACACGCCGCGGTTGAAACCCTCGAATGGATCAGCCGGATTGTTCGACGTCGTCGCGCAACCGGTCATGGCGCCCACCAGCAGCAGCGGTGCAAGCAAGCGTAGGGAGTGCGTCATTTTGTGGGTTCCTCTTTTCCTTCCGCCGCCTTGCTGAACAAGAACTGGCTGATCAGGTTTTCCAGCACGATGGCCGATTGTGTCATTTTGATGGTATCGCCGGCAACCAGGTTCTTCACATCGCCACCCGGCTCCAGTCCAATGTATTGCTCCCCCAACAAGCCCGATGTCAGGATTTTGGCAGAACTATCTTTGGGGAAATTGTAATTGCTTTGCACCTGCATCGTGACATTGGCCTGGAAATGTTTATCATCAAAATCGATGCGCTCCACCCGGCCCACCACTACGCCGGCACTTTTTACTGGCGCCTGGGGTTTCAAACCGCCGATATTATCGAAACGCGCCGAAACCTGGAACGTCTTCTGGAATACCATCGAGCTCATGTTGCCTGCCTTGAGCGCCAGGAATCCCAATGCCGCCAAACCCAGCAAAACAAACAGGCCGACCCAGATATCGAGTGATTTACGTTGCATGGTTGCAGCTTTCTTTACTTGGGATGCGTTGAGTCAATTTGAACATTTGTTGCATTTTCGTCACAGCGTCGCGCAGCATCTATTGGGCAAACATCAGCGCGGTCATAAGGAAATCCAATCCCAGCACCGTCAGCGAACCGATTACCACGGTTCGGGTAGTCGCGCGCGCCACGCCCTCTGGCGTCGGGTTGGCCTGATAACCCTGGAACAGCGCAATGAAGGTCACGGCAATGCCAAATACAAAACTTTTTATGACACCATTGATGATGTCGTTCCAGAAGTCGACACCGCTCTGCATTTGCGACCAGAACGCGCCGGCATCGACGCCAATCATCAGGACGCCGACGACATAACCGCCAATGATGCCGACGGCAGAGAAAATCGCCGCCAGTACCGGCATGGCGATGACACCGGCCCAGAAACGCGGTGCCAGCACGCGCTGCAGCGGATTGACCGCCATCATTTCCATGGCCGAGAGCTGTTCGCCAGCCTTCATCAAGCCGATTTCGGCCGTCAGCGACGTGCCGGCACGGCCGGCAAACAGCAGCGCGGTCACCACAGGTCCGAGTTCACGCACCAGCGACAAGGCCACCAGCAAGCCCAGCGCCTGTTCGGAACCGTATTTATTCAGCGTGTAATACCCTTGCAGCCCCAGCACGAAGCCGACAAACAAGCCTGAGACGGCAATGATGACCAGCGAGTAATTACCGATGAAATGGATCTGGTCGCTGACCAGGCGCGGCCGGCGCAGCAGGCCGGGCGAGACGCCCAGCATGGCCAGCAAGGTGCGTACCGCAAAGCCCAGGCCGCCAACGAATTCCCGCGTGCCCCGGCCCAGTGCGGCCAATGGATTCAAGCTCATGCTGCCGACTCCAGTCCAAGGTCATTGGCCAGCGACCTGCCCGGGTAGTGGAACGGCACCGGGCCGTCGGGTTCGGCATTGATGAACTGCTTGACATAGGGATCGGTCGAGGCGCGCATGGCGGCGGGCGTGCCTTGGGCAACGATCTTGCCTTGGGAAAGGAAATACACGTAATCGGCAATCAGGAAGGATTCGGCCACATCATGGGTAACCAGGATGGAGGTCGAGCCCAGGGCATCGTTGAGGCGGCGGATCAGCCGGGCAGTCACCCCCATGGAGATCGGATCGAGGCCGGCAAACGGCTCGTCATACATGATCAGCTGCGGGTCAAGCGCGATCGTGCGTGCCAGCGCCACGCGGCGCCCCATGCCGCCGGAAATCTCGGCCGGTTTCAAGGCATGGGCATTACGCAGGCCCACGGCATTGAGTTTCAGCAGCACCAGATCGCGCACCATCGATTCGGGCAAGCCACTGTGCTCGCGTAGCGGAAACGCAACATTGTCGAACACCGACAGGTCGGTAAACAAGGCGCCATGCTGGAACAGCATGCCCATCTTGCGGCGCAAGGCGTACAGCGGCTTTTGCGCCAGCGTATGGACAACCTGGCCATCGACACTGACAGCACCGCTTTTCGGCCGCAACTGTCCGCCTATCAAACGCAGGATGGTGGTCTTGCCTGAGCCGGAACCACCCATGACGGCAACTACCTTGCCACGTGGGAAATCCATCTGCAAGCCGGAAAGAATCGGGCGCTCGCCGTAGTTGAATTGTAGATCGCGGATTTCGACGAGGTTGGGCACGAACGGTCTTGGAAAATGGAATACTGTGATTGTAGTGCACAATCGGCAAGAGGATGGCATGGTCCCCGGCGACCATGTTGCCGGTCAAGTCCCGGCTACCTTGAACGCATGTTCCAGGACCTGGCCGGGAAACGGGTTTCCAGCGCTGCACCGGCATACCTGCCGCGACCGCCGCATTTGCGGCAGTCCTTGCAGTGCGGCCGGCCAGCGCGCTGATCAATCCATCAATCCATAGCGGTCGTGATCACTGAACCGGGTCCCGGCGAGGGTCGACCTTGCTGTTGCCGTCAGTACTGGCGGCCAAAGCCGGATTGGCGCGCTCAATCAATGCCGGGCATGCTGGATCATAACCAGCGTCTTCGATTTCCCGCTTCAAGGCATCGGCCAGCAAACGCCGGGCCAGATGCAGATCACTTCCGGCTTCACGCAGGCTGTTGATGATTGCCGCTGCCAGGATTTCCGAGCGTTTGCGCCCAAAACTGTATCCCTTCCTGTCGTCGGTGCCGGTGAAGGTTTCACCATAGGCGCCGACATCGATCGACTGGTTGCAGATCCTGAGCATGCCCTGAGGAGGTTGGCGCCAGACCGTCCCTGGCAGGCTGGTCTGCAGAAAGCGGGCAATTGCCCGGGAGACCGCTTGTCCCTCATCGGGTCGCGCAAAATAAAAAATGACGTCATCGGCGCGCATGCCCAGGGTTGCAGGCGAGGTCACTTTGATCCGGTCAATGGATGCGCCAAACCGTATCAACAATTCAGGCAGCAATTGCAGCAGTTGGGCATGTTGGCCTGTCTGAACGCCAACAGAATAGCGCGCATCGATGCGTCCCTGTGCCGCCACCAACGGTGCAGGAGATTGCGGATAATTACCCTGAGGACGCTTCTTGACAAAATAATGCGCATGGATTGCACGCTGGCGGTCCAGCGTATGAAACTCCGCAAGGTGAAGGAAAACCGGCCGACTGGATGCCTTGTCAAAATATGCTTGCTGGGAGCGTACTTCCAGGTGTGCCTGGGTCAGGCCTTGCAGCACATGGACAAGGGCGTCATGCGCCGCATTCGCTTCAATGGGTTCTGCCATGTTCTCGACCTGGCTGTAGCGCTGGTAGGCAAACTTTGCAATCCGGTCTTCGGTGAAACAATCCAGTCGCAGCCCCGCTGGTGCTACCGCAGGGGACGTTGACGGTTGCCCAGCTTTTCGGCGCACGAAGTCGGTCAGGACTTGCTCGCCAAAGCACAGGAAGTCGGCGAAATTCGTTCCCTCGCCCGGCATTCCTGTGCTGCCGCCGGCGCGCGGCTGATTGGCAAACGCAGTGGTGTGATGTGCCGCATTCGGCACGCGGGCATTTTTACGCGTGCGTTTGCCAAGCCAGCTGGCGCGCAAATGGTCAGCCAATTCACGATTCGAAAACCGTTGCGCCTGCAAATGTGTTGAAACCGCCTGCTTTGGTTCGAGGCAAGGGCGCAAGGGGGAAGCCTGCGCCTCCAGTGCAGTCAATTGCGCAGGGGCAGAGGCGAGGACAGAAGCGGGGACGAGGGAAGCTGGCGTACCCTGGCGCAGCGTTGCTTCCGGCGCCGATACTGTCCTGACCAGCTCCCTGAACCGCACCGGTATTTTCGGCCCCATTGCTTCCCCATTTTTATTCCAGTAATGGAGTGAGTCGCGCCGGCAGCGGGAATAGTTCGTTTTCTGCTGTAAAAAACCGCACGCCGGAGAACGCCTGTGCGTGTCCGAAAGCCTGCGCCATCCGGTTATTCTGGCTCAGCGTGGCAGCAAGGATACGCCCATCAGGAATTCATCGACCGCGCGTGCGCACTGCCTGCCTTCGCGAATTGCCCACACCACCAGCGACTGACCGCGCCGCATGTCGCCCGCAGCGAATACCTTGGGCACCGACGTTGCATAACAACCGGCGCCATCGGTGCTCGCCCGTACATTGCCACGGCCATCCTTTTCGACGCCGAACGCCGCCAGCACATTGGCCACCGGCGCCACGAATCCCATGGCCAGCAACACCAGGTCGGCTTTCATCTCGAACTCGGAATCGAACACCTCGGTCATCTTGCCGTCCTTCCATTCGACCCGCGCGCCGATCAGCTTGGTGACCCGGCCGTCCTCGCCTTCCAGGCGCTTGGTGGCCACCGCCCAATCGCGCTCGCAGCCTTCCTCGTGCGACGACGAGGTGCGCAGCTTGGTTGGCCAATAGGGCCAGACCAGTGGCTTGTCTTCGTGTTCCGGAGGCATGGGCATGAGTTCGAACTGCGCAACCGATGCCGCGCCGTGACGGTTCGAGGTACCCACGCAGTCCGAACCGGTATCGCCGCCACCGATCACCACCACATGCTTGCCGGTTGCCATGATCTGGTCCTTGACCTTGTCGCCGGCGTTGACCTTGTTTTGCAATGGCAGGAATTCCATCGCATAGTGCACGCCGGCCAGTTCCCGGCCTGGCACTGGCAGGTCGCGCGGTGTTTCCGCGCCGCCGGCCATCACCACGGCATCGAATTCCTTGTCGAGCTGCTCTGGCGAGAGGGTTTCCCTGGCCCAGTTCAGCACAGTGGCCGGGAAATCGTTGCCGATCAGGACCCCGGTGCGAAACACCACGCCTTCGGCTTTCATCTGCTCGACACGGCGGTCGATATGCGACTTTTCCATCTTGAAGTCGGGAATGCCGTACCGCATCAGGCCACCGATGCGGTCATTCTTTTCAAACACGGTGACATCATGGCCAACGCGAGCCAGTTGCTGGGCCGCTGCCATGCCGGCAGGACCGGAACCAACCACGGCGACTTTCTTGCCGGTGCGAAGTACTGACGGCATCGGCTTGACCCAGCCATTTTCCCAGCCCTTGTCGATGATGAAATGTTCGATCGACTTGATGCCGACCGGGTCGTCGTTGATGCCCAGCGTACAGGCAGATTCGCAGGGCGCCGGACAGATGCGTCCGGTAAATTCCGGAAAGTTGTTGGTCGAGTGCAGGGTCTCGAGCGCCTGTTGATACTGGCCGGTGTAGACCAGGTCGTTCCAGTCCGGGATGATGTTGTTGACCGGGCAGCCGTTGTTGCAAAACGGGATGCCGCAATCCATGCAGCGCGCACCCTGCACCTTGGCTTCTTCATCCGACAGATGGACGGTAAATTCCTTGTAATGCTTCTTGCGCGATGGCGCCGGTTCGGCTGCTTCCTGCAAACGCTGGAATTCCAGAAACCCGGTTGCTTTACCCATGTTTTACTCGCATTCTCTAGTCAGGCGAGTCGCCCGCCTGCAGTGCTGCAGGAGGCGACTCGTGGATCAGGCCATTTGATTCAAGCCGATTTGGTTCAGGCCGTTCTGGTTCAGGCCGTTCTGGTTCAGGCCATTTTCGTTCGCGCTGTGTTCGTTGCCGCCATCAGTTCAATCCCTCGGTTGTCGGCCACTGGACCAAGCGATCTGGGATACGTATTCGCATGACGCGCTCATCAAACACCCTCCAACTCTTGCGTACCCGCCCTGCCCGGAACCAAGTGCGCCAGGCAAGGTTCGGAGCTTGGCAGACGTTGTTCAACCAGGCATGTTCTCGGTCACCAGCGTCGGTTCATCGACGACATACATTTCCGCCAGCGCCCGCTTGTACTCGGTCGGAAACACCATCACGAACCGTGCCCGCGAAGCAGCCCAGTCATCGAGCAACAGGCGCGCGCGCGTGCTGCCGGTGTACTTGAAGTGGCGTTCGATGAGTCCGCGCAGGATCGCTTCATGGGTCATGGCCGCGCCACCGCGCACCGGTGTGTGCCAGATGGCGCGCTCGCCGCTGGCTTCCTGCTCCATGCCCGAGACCATGGGCAGCAATTCCACCATCGCCAGGTTGCACTTGCTGGCAAAGTCGCCCTCGGCGTCATACACATACGCCATGCCGCCCGACATGCCGGCCGCGAAGTTGCGCCCGGTGTCGCCAAGCACCACGACGGTGCCGCCGGTCATGTACTCGCAGCCATGGTCGCCGGTGCCTTCCACCACCGTGGTGGCGCCGGAATTGCGCACGGCAAACCGCTCGCCGGCCACGCCGCAGATGAAGGCTTCACCGGCGATGGCGCCATACAGCACGGTATTGCCAACGATGATGTTGTTGACAGCCCGGCCGCGGAACTCGGTATTCGGCCGCACGATGATGCGTCCGCCCGACAAGCCCTTGCCGACATAGTCGTTGCCTTCGCCGACCAGGTCGAGCGTCACGCCGTGGGCCAGGAAGGCACCGGCCGATTGTCCGGCCGTGCCCTGCAGCTGGATATGGATGGTGTCGTCGGGCAGGCCTTCATGGCCGTAGCGCCGCGCGACCTCGCCCGAGAGCATGGCGCCGACCGTGCGGTTGACGTTGCGCACCGGTGAAATGAACGACACCCGTTCGCCGGTCTCCACGGCATGGGCGGCCTGGCTCAGCAGCTTGTGGTCGAGCGCATTGACCAGGCCATGATCCTGCTCTTCGACCTGGTAGCGTGGCTCCTCTGCCGGCATCTCGGGCTGATGGAAGATGCGGCTGAAGTCCAGGCCCTTGGCCTTCCAGTGCGTCACCGCCTTCGACTTGTCGAGCAGATCCGCGCGGCCGATCAATTCATTGAAGGTGCGAATGCCGAGCTGGGCCATGATCTGGCGCGCTTCTTCGGCAACGAAGAAAAAGAAGTTCACCACATGTTCGGGCTTGCCCTGGAACTTGGCGCGCAGCACCGGATCTTGCGTGGCCACACCCACCGGGCAGGTGTTGAGGTGGCACTTGCGCATCATGATGCAGCCTTCCACCACCAGCGGCGCCGTGGCAAAGCCGACTTCATCGGCGCCGAGCAAGGCGGCAATGACGACGTCGCGGCCGGTCTTGATCTGGCCATCGGTCTGCACGCGGATGCGGCTGCGCAAGCGGTTGAGCACCAGCGTCTGCTGGGTTTCGGCCAGGCCCAGTTCCCACGGCGAGCCGGCATGCTTGACCGACGACAGTGGCGAGGCGCCGGTGCCGCCATCATGGCCGGCAATGACCACATGGTCGGCCTTGGCCTTGGCCACGCCGGCGGCAATCGTGCCGACGCCCACTTCCGAAACCAGCTTGACCGAAATCGAGGCGCGCGGAT
The DNA here is from genome assembly GCA_050954505.1 of Janthinobacterium lividum. Taxonomy (GTDB): domain Bacteria; phylum Pseudomonadota; class Gammaproteobacteria; order Burkholderiales; family Burkholderiaceae_D; genus JAQGMO01. Next base: position 2,525 of record JBPBPY010000309.1, on the reverse strand, counting down.
TGGCGTTTTTCAGGTCATGGATCAGCTGCGCCAGATCTTCGATGGAATAGATGTCATGGTGCGGCGGCGGTGAAATCAGGCCCACGCCGGGTACCGAGAAACGCAGGCGCGCAATGTATTCCGAAACCTTGTGGCCGGGCAGCTGGCCGCCCTCGCCCGGTTTCGCGCCTTGCGCCATCTTGATCTGGATCTGGTCGGCCGACACCAGGTACTCGGCCGTGACGCCGAAGCGGCCCGACGCCACCTGCTTGATCTTCGAGCGCATCGAGTCGCCCGGCAGCAGCGGAATGTCGACGGCGATCTGGTCGTGGCCGATGATCGATGCCATGGTGTCGCCCTGCTTGATCGGAATGCCCTTCAATTCCTGCCGGTAGCGGTTGACATCTTCCCCGCCTTCGCCGGTATTGGACTTGCCGCCGATGCGGTTCATGGCAATGGCCAGCGTGGCATGGGCTTCGGTCGAAATCGAACCGAGCGACATGGCGCCGGAAGCAAAGCGCTTGACGATTTCCTTGGCCGGTTCGACTTCGTCCAGTGGAATGGCCTGGGCCGGGTCGAGCCTGAATTCGAACAGGCCGCGCAGGGTCATGTGGCGGCGCGACTGGTCGTTGATCAGCTGGGCATATTCCTTGTAGGTGGAAAAACTGTTGGCGCGCGCCGCATGCTGCAGTTTGGCGATGGCGTCCGGTGTCCACATGTGGTCTTCACCCCGCACCCGGTAGGCATATTCGCCGCCGGCGTCGAGCGCATTGGCCAGCACCGGGTCGGCGCCGAAGGCCAGCGTATGCAGGCGTAGCGCTTCCTCGGCCACTTCGAAGACGCCGATGCCTTCGACATTCGACGCCGTGCCTTTGAAGTACTTGTCGATCAGGCCGCGGTTCAAGCCGATGGCTTCGAAGATCTGCGCACCGCAATACGACATGTAGGTCGAGATGCCCATCTTCGACATCACCTTCATCAAGCCCTTGCCGACCGCCTTCTGGAAGTTGTAGATGGCCTTGGCCGGCGCCAGCGCGCCAGGCAGGCCGGCCGCCATGTCGACCAGCGTGTCCATGGCCAGGTAGGGATGGATGGCTTCCGCGCCATAGCCTGCCAGCAGCGCAAAGTGATGGGTCTCGCGCGCCGAGCCGGTTTCCACCACCAGGCCGGTGGAGGTGCGCATGCCCTTGCTGACCAGGTGCAAATGGATGGCGGACGTGGCCAGCAGCGCCGGGATGGCGACTTCGTTGGCGTCCATGCGGCGGTCGGTGATGATCAGGATGTTGTGGCCGGAGCGCACCGCGTCGACTGCCTTGGCGCACAGCGACGCCAGGCGCGCCTCGATGCCTTCCTTGCCCCAGGCAACCGGATAGCAGATGTTGAGTTCATGCGACTTGAACTTGCCGCCGGTGTGGGCGCCAATGTTGCGCAGCCGTGCGATGTCGGCATAGTCGAGCACCGGCTGCGACACTTCCAGGCGCATCGGCGGATTGATGTTGTTGGTGTCGAGCAGGTTCGGCTTCGGTCCAATGAAGGAATTGAGCGACATCACCATCGCTTCGCGGATCGGATCGATGGGCGGATTGGTAACCTGGGCGAACAACTGCTTGAAGTAGTTGTACAGCGTCTTGTTCTTGTTCGACATCACCGCCAGCGGCGAATCATTGCCCATCGAGCCCGTGCCTTCCTCGGCCAGCGTGGCCATCGGCGACATCAGGAATTTCAAGTCTTCCTGGGTGTAGCCGAAGGCCTGCTGGCGGTCGAGCAAGGGAATTGTCGAAGCCGGCTCGAGCGGCTCTTCCTTGAGTTCGCCAAGCTTGATGCGCACCGACTTGATCCACTGCTTGTAGGGCTTGGCGTTGGCGTAGGTATCCTTGAGCTCCTTGTCGTCGATGATGTGGCCGGCATCGAGGTCGATCAGGAACATCTTGCCCGGCTGCAGGCGCCATTTCTGGATGATCTTCGACTCCGGGATCGGCAGCACGCCCGACTCCGACGCCATGACCACGAAGTCGTCGTCGGTGACGATGTAGCGCGCCGGGCGCAAGCCGTTGCGGTCGAGCGTGCCGCCGATGTGGCGCCCGTCGGTAAAGGCCATGGCGGCCGGGCCATCCCAGGGCTCCATCATGGCGGCATGGTATTCATAGAAGGCGCGCCGGTTGTCATCCATCAGCGTATGGTTTTCCCAGGCTTCCGGGATCATCATCATCATCGCCTGGGCCACCGGATAGCCGGACATCACCAGCAGTTCGAGCACATTGTCGAAACAGGCGGTGTCGGACTGGCCTTCGTAAATCAGCGGGAAGAGTTTTTTCAGGTCCTCGCCCAACACGGCCGACTTCATCACGCCTTCGCGCGCGCGCATCCAGTTGAAGTTGCCCTTGACGGTATTGATTTCACCGTTGTGGGCAATGAGCCGGTACGGGTGGGCCAGCGGCCACTCCGGAAAGGTGTTAGTGGAAAAACGCTGATGGACCAGCGCCAGCGCCGAAATGCAGCGCGGATCCTGCAGGTCCTTGTAGTACACGCCAACCTGGTCGGCCAGC
>JBPBPY010000290.1:0-18170 GCA_050954505.1 Janthinobacterium lividum | reverse complement strand
TATCAGCGGGTTGTTGCTGCCAGTGGCACGCTGGTCTCGGTCAGCCCACCACCGAGCGAGCGGTACAGGTCGATTGCATTGGTCAGGCGCAGCAAGCGCGCCTGTACCAGGGCTTGTTCGGCCGAGAACAGGTCACGCTGGGCATCGAGCAACTCCAGCGTGCTGGTGATGCCATTCTGGTAGCGCAAATCCGCCAGGCGCACACGGTCGGCATTGGCCACCCGTACGGCTTCCTGGGCCTCGATCTCGTCATCGATCAGGCCACGGGCCACCAATGCATCGGCCACTTCGCGAAATGCCGTCTGGATGGTTTTCTCATAGTCGACCACAGCCAGTTCCTTGCGCACCTGCGAGACATCGAGGTTGGCCTTGTTGCGCCCGGCATCGAAGATCGGCAGCGTGATCGTCGGCGCAAACGACCAGGCGTTGGAACCCGAGTCGAACAGGCCGGATAGTGTCGGGCTGGCCGTGCCATAACCGGCGGTCAGCGAAATGCGCGGGAAGAACGCCGCCCGTGCCGCACCGATGTTGGCATTGGCCGACTCGAGCCGCTGTTCGGCAGCGCGAATGTCGGGACGGCGCGTGATCAGATCGGATGGCAAACCGGCCGGGATCGTGGTGCTGACGTTTTGTGCCGACAAGGTCTGGCCTTGCGGCAGGTTCGTCAATGGCTGGCCCACCAGCAGCGTCAGGGCATTTTCTGCCTGCGCGCGCTGGCGGCCCAGCTGCACCACCGAGACCCGGGCAGTCTGCACCAGGATTTCATTCTGGCGCAGGTCAAGCGCCGAGAAGGCGCCGACATCAAAACGCTGCTTGGCCAGCTTCAGGCCCGTTTCGCGGCCTTCCAGCGTGCGCTGTGCCAGCGTCAGCTGTTCGGCGTAGGCACGTTCGTTGAGGTAGGCATTGGCAACCTGCGCCACCAGCGACAGCTGCGCTGCCTGGCGGGCTTCGTCGGTTGCCAGGTACGTGGCCAGCGCGGCCTGGTTCAGACTGCGCACGCGGCCAAAGAAATCCAGTTCGAACGAGGCCAGTGACAGGCCGACCTGATAGCTACGGCTGACATAGGCGCCGCCGGTGGTCGACAGGTTGGCTGGCGTGCGCTGCGAATTACCGGTTGCGCCCAGGTTCAGGTTCGGCAGCAGGTCGGCGGTCTGGATGTTGTAGAGCGCGCGCGCTTCCTCGATGCGTAACGCAGCAGTACGCAGGTCGCGATTGTTTTCCAGAGCGGCGGCAATCAATGCTTGCAGGCGCGGGTCGGAAAAGAACTCGCGCCAGCCGAGATTGGCCATGATCGGTCCACCGGTTTCAGCTGGATAGACCGCTGCGACCGGCGCCTCGGGACGCACCAGCGCCGGGTTCAGCGAGCAGGCGCCAAGCGCGCCGGCTGCCAGCAAGAGGGCAAGCTTGTTACGCAGACCGGTGCGCAAACCGCTACGCTGGCCGGCGCCGACACGAGCAGCCAGCGTGGCCAGGCCAGGCGCCGTGGATGAGTTGGATGTCAAAAAATCAGGCATGTTGCTCTCCAGGGGCATTTCCATGTTGCGAGACAGGGGCGGCAATTGCAGCGTCGCCCTTGATCTTGGTTTTGAACAGCGTGCGCACCACCACGAAGAACACCGGCACCAGGAACACGGCGATGAAGGTGGCCGTGATCATGCCGCCCATGACGCCGGTACCGATGGCGCGCTGGCTGGCCGAACCGGCGCCACTGGCGATGACCAGCGGCAGCACGCCAAGGATGAAGGCCAGCGAGGTCATCAGGATGGGACGGAAGCGCAGCTTGATGGCCTGGATGGTGGCGTCGAACAGACTCATTCCGGACGCCTGCAGGTCCTTGGCAAATTCGATGATCAGAATCGCGTTCTTCGACGACAGCCCGATGATGGCAATCATGCCGACCTTGAAGTACACATCGTTGGGCATGTCGCGCAGGGTGGCGCCACCGAGCGCGCCGAGGATACCAAGCGGCACAACCAGCATGACGGCAATCGGAATGGTGGTACTTTCATACAGTGCCGCCAGCACCAGGAACACGGCCAGCAGCGACAAGCCAAACAGCGCCGGGGCTTGCGAACCGGAGGTCTTTTCTTCCAGCGACTGGCCGGTCCATTCGAAACCGAAACCGGCCGGCAGCTGCGCTGTCAGGCGTTCCATTTCATCCATGGCTTCACCGGTGCTCTTGCCGGGTGCGGCGCTGCCGGCGATCTTCATGGCGGGGTAGCCGTTGTAGCGGATCAGCTGCACGGGGCCGACGACCCAGTGCGAGGTGGCAAAGGCCGAGAACGGCACCATGGCGCCGGAATTGCTCTTGGCGTAGAGCTGCAGCAGGTCGGCTGGCTGCAGACGGTCGGCGGCATCCGCCTGCATGATCACGCGCTGCTGGCGGCCATTGCTGGCGAAGTCATTGATGTAGGACGAACCCAGGGCGCTCGACAATGTGGCATTGATCGAGGCGTAAGGCACGCCGAGTGCGTTGGCTTTTTCACGGTCGATGTCGAGTTTGAGCTGCGGGGTGTCGTCCAGGCCTTCCGGACGCACGCCTGCCAGCAGCGGACTCTTGGCCGCGCCACCGAGCAGCTGGTTGCGCGCGGCCACCAATGCATCATGTCCCAGTCCGGCGCGATCCTGCAGGCGGAAAGTAAAGCCGGACGAGTTGCCCAGCTCCGGAATCGGCGGCGGATTGACCGGGAAGATGATCGCATCGCGCACTTGCGAGAGGGCGCCGAAGGCGGCGCCAACGATTGCCGAGGCGGTCTCGTTCGGACCACGTTCGCCCCAGTCCTTCAGCGGCACAAACACCAGGCCGGCATTCTGGCCATTGCCCGAAAAGCTGTAGCCTGCCACGGCCACGGTGTGCTGCACCGCCGGCAGTTTCAGGTAATAGTCTTCGATGGTCTTGAGCACTTCGATGGTACGCGAGGTGGTCGCGCCCGGTGGCAGCTGGACGTTGTTGACGATGTAGCCCTGGTCTTCCTGCGGCAGGAAGGACGAAGGCAGGCGCACATACAAAAAGCCGACCACGACGATGATCAAGCCGTAGACCACCATGTAGCGGCCGGTCTTCTTCAGCATGCCGCCAACGAAGCTGGTATAGCCTTCGGTGGTGGCGTTGAAGCGTTTGTTGAACCAGCCGAAAAAGCCTTTCTTGTCGTGATGGTTGGGATCGATCGGCTTGAGGATGGTCGCGCACAGCGCCGGCGTGAGCGTCAGCGCCAGGAAGGCCGAGAACACGATGGATGCCACCATCGCCATCGAGAACTGGCGATAGATGGCGCCGACGGCGCCGCCGAAAAATGCCATCGGGATGAACACGGCGATGAGCACCGTCGTCATGCCGATGATGGCGCCGGTGATCTGGGTCATGGCCTTGCGGGTTGCTTCCAGCGGCGAGAGGTGTTCTTCCGCCATCAGCCGTTCGACGTTTTCCACCACGATGATGGCGTCATCGACCAGGATACCGACGGCCAGCACCATGCCGAACATCGACAGCACGTTGATCGAAAAACCGCAGGCCAGCATGGCCGCCAGCGTACCCATCAATGCCACCGGCACGACGATGGCCGGAATGATGGTGTAGCGGATGTTCTGCAGGAAGATGAACATCACGATGAACACCAGCACCACTGCTTCGATGAGGGTCTTGACCACTTCCTCGATCGAGATCTTGACGAACTTCGAGGTGTCGTAAGGAATGTCGTACTTCACGCCGGCAGGGAAGTATTTCGACAGTTCTTCCAGGCGCTTGCGCACCAGTTCAGCCGTGCCCAGTGCATTGGCTGTGGGCGAGAGCTGCACGCCGATGGCGGCGGTATCCTTGCCGTCGAGGCGTGCCGAGGTGCCGTACGACTGGCCACCGAGTTCGATGCGGGCCACGTCCGACAGGCGTACCACCGAGCCGTCAGGGTTGGCGCGCACGACGATCTTGCCGAACTCGCCTGGTGTGGTGAGCAAGCCTTGCACCACCACGCTGGCGGTAATCTGCTGCGAATCCGGACTTGGCAGGTCGCCCAGCGTACCGGAGGCGACCAGGGCATTTTGCGCCTTGATGGCAGCGCCGACTTCATCGGTGGACAGGTTCAGGCCGCGCAGCTTGGCCGGGTCGATCCAGATGCGCATGGCGCGCTCGGTGCCGAACAGCTGGGCCTGGCCCACGCCCGGTACGCGCTTGATTTCATTCAAGACGTTGCGGGAAAGGTAATCGCCCAGGGCGATCGGGCCCAGCTTGCCGTCGGTCGAGGACAGCGTGGTAAACATCAGGAAGTTGGCGCGCGACTTGGTCACCTGCACGCCTTGCTGTGTGACGGCTGCCGGCAAGCGGGCTTCGACGCGCTTGATGCGGTTTTGCACATCGACGGCGGCCAGATCCGGATTGGTACCCGGATTGAACGCCACCGTGATCTGCACCTGGCCATTGGCCTGGCTTTGCGACTCGACATACATCAGGCCGTCGGCACCGTTCATTTCCTGTTCGATCAGGCTGGTGACACTGTCTTCCAGCGTCTGCGCCGAAGCGCCAGGGTAGGTGGCCGAGACCACGATGGTTGGCGGTGCAATCGACGGGTACTGCGACACCGGCAGGCTGGAGATCGACAGGACGCCGGCCAGCAAGATGAAAATTGCGATCACCCAGGCAAAAATCGGGCGATCAATGAAAAATTTTGCCATGCAGTCGCTCCGTTATTTGGATGAAGAGGCAGGAGCCGATGCGGCCGCACCCGCAGTGGCTGCGGGGGCAGGGCTTGCCGGTGCGGAGCTTGCCGGTGCTGCAGCGGACTTGCTGCCGTCGGCCGCCGCAGCAGGCGTGCCTGCCGCCGGTGCAGCAGGATTGCCGGCTGCGGTGCCGGCGGTGGTACCAGCAGCGCCGGCAGGTTTGGCCGCCGGACCCTTCCAGTCGATCGGTTTCACGGTGCCACCCGCCTTGGTTTTTTGCACGCCTTCGACGATCACGCGGTCGCCGGCTTTCAAGCCGTCGGTGACGATCCAGTCGTCACCCTGGGCGTTGTCGGCGGTAATGGTGCGGCTGGCCACCTTGTTGTCGGCACCCACTACCAGTACGAAAGCACCTTCCGGCGTGCGCTGCACGGCTTGCTGTGGAACGGTGATGGCAGCAGCGTCGACCGCCTGGGACAGCTGGGCACGTACATACATGCCCGGCAGCAGCTGGCGCTCGGGGTTGGGGAATTCGGCGCGCAGCGTGACAGCGCCCGAGCTTTCGTCAACCGTCAGGTCGGAAAACAGCAGCTTGCCGTCGTGGCCATAAGGACGGCCATCCTCAGTCAGCAAGGTGACCTTGGCGGCGTTCTTGCCGGCACCCGCCAGCTTGCCCGAGGCCATGGCGCGCTGCAGCTTGAGCAGGTCGGTGCTCGACTGGGTCATGTTGACGTAGATCGGGTCGACCTGCTGCACCACGGCCAGCGGCGTGGCTTCGCCCTGGCCGACCAGTGCGCCTTCGGTGACCAGCGCGCGGCCGATGCGGCCCGAGATCGGTGCAGTAACGGTGGCATAGCCCAGATTCAAGCTGGCATTGGTGCTGCCGGCACGGCTGGTTGCCAGGTCGGCTGCTGCCGCTTTCTGGGCCGTCAATGCATCGTCATATTCCTGCTTGCTGATGGCGTTCGTTTCCACCAGCGGCTTGTAGCGTTTGACCTTCAGCTCGGCCTGCGCCAGGCTGGCCTGGGACCGTGCCACGGTTGCCTGTGCACTTTCATAAGCAGCCTTGAATGGCGCCGGGTCGATGCGAAACAGCGTGGTGCCGGCCTTCACATCGCTGCCTTCGCGAAACTCGCGCTTGAGGACGATGCCGGCTGCGCGTGCACGCACCTGGGCCACGCGGCTGGCTTCGAGCCGGCCCGGCAGTTCGGTGACCAGCGCCAGGCTCTTCGGTGCAATGGTGACGACAGCCACTTCGGGCGGCGGAGGTGCAGCGCCAGCCGCTGCAGGATCGGCCTTCTTGCCGCAAGCGGCGAGCGTGGAAAGGATCAGCAGGGCGGCGGCGGAAAGCTGCAGAGGACGACTGGTTGAAGACATAGAGTTCTCACACGGTAAGGATGAAAGTGGGCCTGGCACGTTGCTGCGGAAGATGTCGCTGCGGATAGCGCTGCGGATAGATTAACCGGGCCATTATATATACATTCAAACTTGTATGTATAGCAGGCATATAAGGTACTATTTGTTCATGCGCTCCAGTGCAATGGCCGCGGGAAGCGGCAGATGCGCAGCACCTGGGCAGACCGGCAGCAATACGCCATGCAGGACAAAACAAAAAGAGCCGCTCCGGCAATGGGAAAGAATAGGGCAAAGGGTGGTCTGGCGCAAACGCCGTCCGCATATTGCCTGGTTAATTGCAACACCAGCAACAGGAAACCACAGCATGGCACGATGTACCAAGGAAGAAGCGCTTGAGACCCGCTCCCGCATCCTCGATGCAGCCGAACAGGTGTTCCACGCCAATGGCGTGGCACGCACCTCGCTGGCCGACGTTGCCGAGGCGGCCAATGTCACGCGTGGCGCCATCTACTGGCACTTCAAGAACAAGACCGATCTGCTCGAAGCCATGTGCGACCGGGTGCGCCTGCCCATGGAAGCGATGATTGCGGAAATGACCGACGCTTCCGTTGCCGACCCGCTGGGCCAGATGCGTGCCACCTGCGTGTTCGTACTGCGCGACATGGTCAGCGACCCCCATGCCCGCACGGTGCTCGACATCATGTTCCATAAATGCGAATTCGTCGACGCCTATGACTTGATCGCCCTGCGCCAGCGTGAATGCTTTGCCCGCGGCCGCGACAATTTCGAGCGCGCCATCACCAACGCCGTGGCCAGGCGCCAGCTGCCGGCAGAAACCGACGTCAAGCTGGCCTGCATCATGTTCCACGCCGCCATCGACGGCTTGCTCAATACCTGGCTGTTTGCGCCGGACAGTTTTGACATGGCAGCCAATGCCGAGCGGCTGGTCGATGCCTGCATCGCCACCTTGAAGCATGCTTCCTCACTTCTGGTGCCGCAAGCACCAAAGCTGGAACACGCCGCCTGAGCTGCGCTCAGCGCAATTGCTGATTGGTCAGTTCGAGGTCGGCTTCTTCCAGCACGCCGGCCGCGGCCTTGAGGCGCAACCCATTCATGACGGTGTCATAGCGCGCGCGTGAAAGATCGCGCCGCGTGATGTACAGCTGTTGCTGGGCATTGAGCACGTCGATATTGATGCGCACCCCGACTTCATAACCCAGACGATTCGATTCGAGTGCCGACTGGCTGGAAATTTCCGCTGCTTCCAATGCCTTGACCTGGGCCAGGCCATTGTTGACGCCAAGAAAAGCCTGGCGTGCATTCTGTGCCGCCGTGCGGCGGGCGTTTTCCAGATCGGCGCGCGCGCGTTCTTCCAGCGCGATGGTTTCGCGCACCCGGCTGTTGACTGCCAGTCCGGAGAACAGCGGGATGTTCCACTGCACGCCGATGTTGCTGGAATTGGTGATGTTGGCTGCCGATGTCAGCGTGGCGGCATCCTGGTTGCTGTGCGCGCGCGAGGCAATCAGGTCGACAGTGGGATAATGGCCGGCGCGGCCTTTCTTGACTTCGCGGTTGGCGATTTCACGCGCCAGGTCCTGGCTGATGACATTGAAATTGCTGACCACGGCGGTATCGACCCACTGGTCGATGGCCATCGGTTCCGGTGGCGTCAGTTGCACGCCCGGCTGCAAGGCAGCCAGGTCGCCGACCGGCTTGCCAATGATCTGCTGCAGCGCCGTGCGCTTGATTTCCAGGTCGTTGATGGCGGCAAATTCCTGCGCCACCACCAGGTCGTAGCGTGCCTGGTCTTCATGGGTGTCGGTGATCGTCGTGGTGCCGACCTCGAAATTGCGTTTGGCCGAGGCCAGCTGTTCGGTGATGGCCACTTTTTGCGCGCGCACCGAACTCAGGACATCGATGGCTGCCAGCACATCGAAATAGGCTTGCGAGACCCGCACCATCAAATCCAGATGCGCCTGGGCGAACTGGGCCTGGCTCAGCAGCACTTGCAGCTTGCCCTGCTCGTAGGTTTCCCAGTTCACGGCCCGAAACAGCGGCTGGGAAATCGACAGCGTGTAGCCGTTGGTATTGGCTGCGCGGTTGAGGTTCTGGCCGGAGATATCCGAATCGATGACCTGGCGCTGGTAACTGCCGCCCACACCGACGCTGGGCAACAGGCCGGCACGGCCCTGGGGCAGTTTCTCATCGCCGGCCACGGCGGCGTAGCGGGCGCTGGCATATACGGCGTCATTGGCCAGCGCGTCTTTATAGACTTGCAGCAGATCGACCGCCCGCGCCGGCGCACACACTGCCAGCGCGGCGATGGCACAGATGGCCAGCGCCCTGGCGCGCAGCGGTACCGCAGCCTTGGCCGAAAACAGCGAGGACACTTCAGGGATCAAACGCATTCATTCTCCGGATAGCTCTGGGCAGTCAATCAACAACACGCATTCGCCATGCAAATCACAAACACATTGCAGCGATAAATGCAGCGTGGAAACATTATGCCTTTATAACACGCGACCCTGGAAGGCGATATCGCAATTTGACGGTAAAAGTGTCAATACTTCGGCATCGCCGGTTCCACCTGCACTGACCAGGCATGAATGCCCCCGGTCAAATTTGTCACTCTGTCAAAACCTTGCCGCTCCAAAAATGCTGCCACCTGCATGCTGCGCGCGCCGTGGTGACAGATGCAGACGATCTCGGCCTGCGGATCGAACTCTTCCTGGCGCGCCGGAATGCTGTTCATCGGCACCAGCACTGCACCATCGATGCGGCAGGTATCGAACTCCCAAGGCTCGCGCACATCGAGCAGGATTGGCTTGGGGCGGGCCTCATCAGCCATCCACGCTGCCAGTTCGGTTGCGCTCACATGTTGCATGCGGGCCTCAAAAAGTGAAGTGCGACGGTGTCACGGCGCCGCGCAATGGCTTGATTGCCGTCTCGAACAGGGTCACGGTATGGAAGGCGATTTCAGCTGAACGGGTAATCATCTGCGCTGCCATGACCGGGGCTTCACCGATCACCACCAGCAAACGTCCACCAATTTTCAGTTGTTGCAAAAAAGCATCAGGCAGTACCGGCAGGGAACCGGAAATCACGATCACGTCGTACTGGTTGGTACCCCAGCCCTGGGCGCCATTGCCCAGAACCACTTCCGCATTCTTGATGCCGGCTGCCTGCAGGTTGGCCTGGGCCAGCGCTTGCAGCTCGGCCTCGACCTCGACGCTGGTCACATGGCGTGCGCGATGGGCCAGCAGGGCGGCCATGTAGCCGGAACCGGCGCCGATCTCGAGTACCTGCTCATGTTTTTGCACGCCGGCTTCCTGCAGGATACGCGCCTCGAATTTTGGCGACAGCATGTTTTCGTCGCACGTCAGCGGAATTTCGGTATCCATGAACGCCAGGCTCTTGTGCGCAGCCGGCACGAATTCCTCGCGCTTGACCACCAGCAGCAGGTCGAGGATCTGGGTGTCGAGCACATCCCAGGGACGGATCTGCTGTTCGATCATGTTGAAGCGGGCTTGTTCGATATTCATGGGTACTCACCTGAGGTAATGGATGATGCAAAAAACGCAGGCTGGTCTCACTATGAGTCCAGTCTGCCATTATTGGTTCAATTTAAATTTGACTTTTGGTTGTGGCGACGCATTCCGGGCGTTTCGGACATTTGCGGCGGCCACGGCCTGGATTTTCCTGTTGCGTTCTGCGGTGAGGCTGCGCTGTTGCCATTTTCATCGTCTATCTTGACTACCTGTCCTGCCGATTTCCGTGCTGTCCTGGTCTTCGCTGCCGACCGCATGCCCGCTGTCGCCATCGCCATCGCCGGCATCGGCGGTATTGCCGAAGCGCCGCTTGAACCAGGCGGCCAGGTCATCAAGATAGGTGTAAATCACCGGCACCACGACCAGCGTCAAAATCGACGACGTAATGATACCTCCAATCACTGCCTGACCCATAGGGGCACGCTGCTCGGAGCCTTCGGACAAGCCGAAGGCCAGCGGTACCATGCCGAAGACCATCGCCAGCGTGGTCATCAGGATAGGCCGCAGCCGCACCTGAGCCGCCCCCAGCAGTGCGGCGCCACGCTCGGTCCCGGCCTTGCGGGCCTGGTTGGCGAAGTCGACCAGCAGGATGGCGTTCTTGGTCACCAGGCCCATGAGCATGATGAAGCCGATCACGGAAAACATGTTCAGCGTCGAGCGAAACAGCAGCAGGGCGGCAAACACGCCGATCAAGGTCAGCGGCAGGGCCGACATGATGGCCAGCGGCTGCAGGAAGCTGCCGAACTGCGAAGCCAGGATCATGTAGATGAAGATCACCGCCAGCACCAGTGCCGAGAGCGCGTAATTGAACGACTCCTGCATGTTCTTGGCCGAGCCGCCGATTTCGTACCGGTAGCCGGGCGGCCAGTGCACTGCGTCGAGCACGGCCTTGACGTCGACACTGGCCTGGCCGGCGGAGCGGCCCACGACATTGGCCGACAATTCCACTTCGCGGTTCATGTCGCGTCGGTTGATCTGGTTGGCACCCAGCGACGGCTTGATGTCGGCCACCTGGCGCAGCGGCACCATGCGCGGCACGCCATTGGCGTCGAGCTGGGTGCTGGCCAGCATCAGGCGGGCCAGGTCATCGTTCTTGCTGCGGTCACTGGGCGCCAGGCGCACATTGACATCGTAGTTTTCATCGTCGGGGCCGCGCCAGGTGCTGGCGGATTCGCCGGCCAGCAAGGGGCGCAGCGCATTGCCGATCTGCGCCACGCCGACGCCAAGGTCGGCTCCCAGGTCGCGCCTGGGCGTAATCGAGATGGTCGGCTTTTCCGCCTTCAGGCTGGAGTCGAGGTCGACCACGCCGGGTACCGCGCGCATTTTGGCCTGCACTTCTTCGGACAGCCGCGCCAGGGTCTGCAGGTCTGCGCCCAGCAGGGACAGGCGCATCTGCTTGTTTTCGCCGCCGACGCCATCGAGGGCGCCGATGTGGGTGACGGTGATGCCGGCGATTTGCGTGAGCCGATTGCGCAGCGGAATGCTCATCTGGCCAGTGCTGCGCGCACGCTGGTCGCGCGGCGTCAGGCGCGCATACACGGTTGCATAGCTCTTGCCTTGGGCGCTGCCGGTATTGACGGTGGTGTAGAGGTCGCGCACTTCGGGAAATTCGCGCATTACTGCCTCGACCTGGCGCGCCTTGGTCTCGGTGAATTCCAGCGACGAGCCAACCGGGGTGTAGAAGGTCACGCCGGTTTCCGAATAATCGGCCTGCGGCACGAATTCGCTGCCGATCAGGCCGCTGGCGGGAATGGCCAGGCCACCGACAAAGCTCGCCAGCGCCAGCAGCATGGTCGAGCGCCGGTGGCGCAGGGACCAGGCCAGCGTGAGCTGGTAGGCGCGAGAGAGGCGCTGGAACTGCGCCTCGAACAAGGCCAGCACGCGGCCAATGGTGCCGGCGTAGGCTCGCGCCAGCCAGCCCGCCGGCGCCTGGCCTGTGGCGCCATGCATGGCCGGGTCGCGCCAGATCGAAGACAGCATCGGGTCGAGCGTGAAGGAAACGAACATCGAGATCAGCACTGCGGCCGTGACGGTGACGCCGAACTGATGGAAAAAGCGTCCGATGATGCCGCCCATGAAGCCCACCGGCAGGAATACCGCAACAATCGACAGCGTGGTGGCCAGCACCGCCAGGCCGATCTCGGCCGTTCCTTCCAATGCCGCCAGCCGATGGGACTTGAAGCGCCCGGCCACTTTCATGCTGGCATGGCGCACGATGTTTTCACGCACCACGATCGCATCGTCGATCAGCAGACCCACGCACAGCGACAGCGCCATCAGCGTGATCATGTTGATGGTGAAGCCAAACAGGCTCATGAACAGGAATGTGCCGATCAGTGCCACCGGCAGGGTCAGGCCGGTGATGACGGTGGAGCGCCACGAGTTCAGGAACAGGAACACGATCAGGATGGTCAGCACTGCGCCTTCGACCAGCGAGCGGCGCACATTCTGCACGCCGACGCGGATCTGCCGTGAACCATCCTTGATGACCTGGATCGACAGCCCCGGATACAGCGTCTTCATGGTCGGCGCCATCTCCACCAGTGCGCGCTGCAGGCCGTCGGCCACTTCGATGGTGTTTTGCCCCTGGGCCTTGAGGATGTCGAGCGCCAGCGTGCGCTGGCCGTTGTACAGTGCCAGGGTCTGCTGTTCCTGCTGGCTGTCAACCACGGTGGCGATCTGCGCCAGCGTCACTGGCTGGCCGCCGCGGCGCGCCACCACGATGCGCTCGAAATCCTTCGGGTCGCCAATGCGGCCCTGCACCTGGACGGCTTTTTCATTGGCCAGCGAGCGGATGGCGCCGGTAGGCAATTCCTGGTTTTCATTGCGCACGGCGGCGATCACCTGGTCGACACCAATGCCGAGCGCCTCCATTTCATTGGGTTTCACATAGATCTGGATTTCGCGCTTGACGCCGCCAACCAGTGTCACGGCGCCCACGCCACGCACGTTTTCCAGCCGCTTCTTGACCACCTGGTCGGCAATCGTGGTCAATTCCCGCAGGCTGCGCTGCGGCACATTCGTGCCACTTTCATTGGCCACCGAAATCGAAAACATCGGCCGGTCGGCAGGGTCGTAGCGGGTTACGCGCGACTCCTTGACTTCCTTGCGGAAGGTCGACTTCACCAGGGCGACTTTTTCACGTACATCCTGCGCCGCCTGGGCCGGGTCGACGGAGAGCTGGAATTCGATGATCACCACCGAGCTGCCTTCGTAGGAACGCGAGGTCAGGGCATTGATGCCGTTGATGGTGTTGACCGCTTCCTCGATCTTGCGGGTGATGTCCGACTCCACTGTCTCGGGCGAGGCATCGGGATAATCGGTCTGGATCACCACCACCGGAAAGGTAATGTCGGGAAACTGGTCGACCTGCAGCCGGCTATAGGAAAACAGGCCAAGCACGACAAAGGCCACCATCATCATGGTGGCCAGCACGGGATTGTTGATGCTGATGCGAGTAAACCACATGATGGCGGGGTGTTTTCTGCGTGAGCTTGAGTTGCGGCTGAATGAGTACTTGAAGGACGCCTAGGGCGCTGGCGCTGGAACTGCCATCCGGCTTGGTGTTTGAACAAGCGTTGCTGCGTTGGCTGCTGCCGGTGCTCCAGGTGCGCTATGGGCTGGCAGTTGGGTTGGCGATTGGGTCGGTAACTGCGTTGGCGGCTGATTTGGCGGCTGATTTGGCGACTGAGTTGACAAAGGAGCCGGCATCAACGCGGGGCTTGTGGTAGGCGGCTCGACTGCCGCTGGCGTGTCCTTCGAAATGGCCGCCTGCATGGAAGTCTGCTGCGCTGCTGCCGCCGCCTGCGGGGCAGCCTGCCCGGCAGCGAACCTGACCCGCGTGCCCGGGCGCAGATTGCCCAGGTTGTTGCGCACCACCAGCGCACCGGCAGACAGGCCGCTGACGATTTCGACCGCGTCATTGTCGCCAGTCACGCCGCGAATGCCCAGCGTCACCGGCTTTTGTGCCAGCATGCCGTTTTCAATCACGAACACGCTGGCAGCGTCACCCTGGGTTTGCAATGCCGACTGCGGCACCGCCAGCACGCCGGCTTTTTCTGCCAGGCTCAGGCGGGCT
Source organism: Janthinobacterium lividum (assembly GCA_050954505.1). Lineage (GTDB taxonomy): Bacteria > Pseudomonadota > Gammaproteobacteria > Burkholderiales > Burkholderiaceae_D > JAQGMO01. The sequence continues at coordinate 4,538 of JBPBPY010000290.1, read as the reverse complement.
TCGGCAAACATGCCGCCACGCAGCAGGTTGTCCGGGTTGTCGATTTCCACATAGATCAGGATCGAGCGCGAGCCGCTCTGCGTGGCAGGATTGATGCGCGCGACCTTGCCGCGCAGCCGGCTCTCGAGACCTTCGACGGTAAGCCAGACCTGCTGGCCCAGCATCACCTTGAGAATGTCCGAACTCGGCACGCCGGCTTCAAGTTCCATGCGCGAGAGATCGACCACATCGAGCAGCCGGTTGTCGGGGGAGACTTTTTCGCCAGGCTGCACCGTGCGGCTGCTGACCACGCCGGAAATCGGTGCGCGGATCACCGTATCGCTGAGCGCTTTCTGCGCCACATCGAGCATGCCCTGGGCGCCATCGACATTGGCCTGGGCAATGTCGAACTGGCTGGCGGTATTTTCCGAGGCATTTTTTGAAATGAACCCCTGCGCCACCAGCGTCTGGTTGTTGTTGCGCGCCTTCAGGGCAATGTCGCGCTGGCCTACCGCCGCCGCATACGAGCCGCGGGCCTGGTTCAGCCGCGCCTGGTATTCGGCGCCATCCATGCGCACCAGCACTTGCCCGGCCTTGACGGTGGCGCCTTCGCGCACCAGCACTTCACGGACCTCGCCGGCCACGCGGGCCTTGACGGCGACCTGGTTGATCGGACGGATGGCGCCGGACAAGGCCAGTGTCTGCCCCAGTTGCGTGGGCTGAAGGACCAGAACGTCGGAGGCGAGGAATTCCAGCGCCGGCGTGGGCACTGGCGCCGTGCCGGTGGCTGCTGCCGGCACAGCCGATTTCAGCCGCACCAGATGGATCGTGCCGGCCGCCGCCAGTGCCAGCAGGCAGACGATCAACAGCCGGCGCAGGGGGATTTTTTTCATCATTGTTTCATTCAGCGTGGGAATGCGGTTGCGTGGCCGCACGGCCGGGCAAACCAGGCGACAACGGGTCGTTGACCGATTCCAGGCATGCGCGCGGATCGATGCTGTCGGCATGCCAGCCGGAAAAGCCTGCATGGACCGCAACACCTCGACCCCGGCATCCGCACAAGCTTCGCCTGCCCGGCCAGCCGTCAGCCGGTCAGCCGGTCAGCCTGTAGCGGTGAGCCGGAATTCGGCACCGGCAATACCGCGTTCGAGCCAGCGGAGAGTCAGATTATCACAGCGGAAAATGACCGCATCATGATGGAGCCGCATGGTTTCATGAAATGTCCCGATTCCACCCGCAGCAGCATGCTGATTCCGGGCAGGTCAACCGCTTGGTCACATTACCGACCAGCCAGTAATGTAGTCGGCACGAGGATGAGCGTCAAGGAATTGACGACCGTTGTTTGATCTGGCGCCAGTGACCCATTTACACATTGAAAAATTCAATGCTGCGTGGAATTTCAAGCCGCGTTTTCCAGCGCCGTCACCTTCATGCGGCCCTGCAGCGCCGGCGTGCAAAGCTGCTCCAGCGGCTCCGGTTTGTGCAGCGTGAAACCCTGGGCATGGCCGATGCCCATCGCCTGCACCCGCTCGAATAATGCGGGGCTGTCCACTGCCTTGGCCACGGTGGTGGCCGACACGGCGTTTGCCACATCGACAAAACAGCGTACTGCTGCCGTATCGAGCGCATCGCCAAGCAAGCCCTGAATGAACTGGCCATCGATCTTCAGCTCGTCGATCTTCAGGGTTTTCAGATAACCGAAAGAGGCGGCATTGGCGCCAAAGTCGTCCAGGGCGACACGTACGCCAAGCTTGCGCAGCTCGCCGATGAACAGGGCCGTTTCAATCGGGTTGCCGAGTACCGCGTGTTCGGCCATTTCGATGCACAGGCGCTGGCAGACTGCCGCGCCGGCCAGTTCCAGCCACTGCAGGGCCTGGAAGTGGAATGCCTGGTTGCCGGCCGACTGCGCACTCAGGTTCAGGCTCAGCATGCCGATCGACGCCACAGGCACATTGCCCAGGGTTTCAATGGTTTTGCGCAGCGTCCATTCATCGATGCGCAGCGCCAGTGCAAAACGCTGTGCTGCGGGCAGGAAAATGCCTGGCAAGACCAGCTTGCCATCGAGGTCGACCATGCGCAGCAAGACTTCAGCCCGCAGCGCTGTGCCTGCTGGCGTGGTATCGGCCACCGGCTCGATGCGCTGGCCATACAGGACGAAGCGGTTTTCCTGCAGCGCAGTCTCGATTCGCGTGGCCCACTGCATGTGCACATTGCGTGCGCGTTGTGCCAGATCGCAGTCGCGCCAGACATGAACCTGGTTGCGTCCGCCTTCCTTGGCCGCGTAGCAGGAGCGGTCGGCCGCCAGCATCAAACTTTCGATGTCATGCCAGCGCTGGTCGACAACCACCAGCCCGATGCTGGTGCCAATCCGGAAACGCCGGTCCTTGTGCGAAAAACGGTAGTCATCCATGCGCGCGCAGATTTGCTGCGCGACCTGCAAGGCTTGCTCGGCCGAACACTGGTTGAGCAGGATGGCAAATTCATCCCCCCCCAGGCGCGCCAGCGTATCGCCCGAGCGTACCGAGCTGGCCAGCAACTGGCCAACCTGCTGCAGCAGCATGTCGCCGGCCGCATGGCCGCAGGCATCGTTGACCAGCTTGAACTGGTCGAGGTCGATGAACAGCAAGGCTTGCTCGCCGTGGCTGGGCGCGGTCTGCCGCGCGCGTTCGAGCTGGTTCTCGAATTCGCTGCGGTTGACCAGCCCGGTAAGCGCATCATGCGAAGCGCGGTAATTGATCTCGCCAACCAGGCGCCGCTGTTCGGTGACATCGTAGAACACCAGCACCACGCCAAGCAGTTCGTCCTGGGCATTCCTGATCGGCGAGGCGCAATGCTCGATGCCGTATTCGCGCCCGTCGCGCCCGATCAGCGTGGTCTGGCTCTGGCCGCCAGGCAGGGTGTCGTCCGGCAGCATGCAGGTGGTCAGTGGATTGGCCGCCGGTTCGCGCGTGGTTTCATGCACCACCCGGAAGACTTCGGCAAACGGTTTGCCGATCGCGTCGCCCAGCGTCCAGCCGGTCAGGCGCGCGGCGGCGCAGTTTTGCCAGGTGACCTTGTGGGCCGCATCGGTGGTGATGACGGCCTCGCCGATCGACTCCAGCGTTACCCGCAGCAGTTCATGCTGGTCGGCCAGTTCCTGGCTCAGGTTGCGTACCGCGGTAATATCCTGCAATGCCCCCCACAGCTTGACGGCCTGGCCTTCGCGGAACTCCACCGAGGCGGCAACGCGCACCCAGATGCGTTTGCCATCGGCTTGCACAAAAGGCAGTTCGATGTCGAAGTCGCGTCCATCGCTGATGGCCTGGCGTAATGCCTGCAGCAGTTGCGTGCGCGCATGCGGGGGATAGGAGGAGAGCGCATCGTCCTGGCTGGCGCGAAATCCGGCCGGAAAACCATGCATGCGGCGGGTCTGCTCCGACAAATGGACTTCACCGCTGTGCAGATCGACGGTCCAGCCACCAACGCCGGCCAGTTCGCCGGTGCGCGCCAGCAGACGTTCGGAGCGCAGCAGCGCAGCATGTTCATTTTCACTCTGCGTAATGTCGGAGACGGTGCCGACAAATCCATCGATGGCACCCTCGCCATCGTAGGTGGCGCGAGCGCGCGCGCGAACGCAGGTGCGCGCGCCATCGTCATGCTGCAAATGAAAGGTGACGTCGTAATCGATGTTTTGCGCCGCGCAGCGCAGCCATTCGGCAGTAATCAGTGCCCGCTCTTCTTCCACGATGAAGCGGTTCCAGCCGCTGCCCAGGCTCTCTTCCAGCGTCATGCGAAAAATCGACTGGAAACGCTCGTTGGTGTAGGTGTTGCTGCCGTTGATATCCGTGGCAAAGATTCCCAGAGGCGACGCTTCACTCAACGCTCGAAATTTCGTTTCGCTGATGTGTAGTGCACTGTTCACTGGCGGCCTCGGAAAGAATAAATTTTTAATGGCGAGATGTTACTTTCAATCAATAAAATTCGCCAGCGTTTTCAATGCCTTGGTGCAATAATTTTTTGTAATACCGAACGCTACAAAAAGTCGCCCGGCGTGCTCCGAATCAGGACGAAAAGCAGCAGCCAATCCGGCTGGCCGCAATCCTGCGCCAAGGGCCACAACAGGCACTAGCTGGTGGATCGGATGCCTGCTCGAGCGGCTCAAGCCAAGGCCGAAACCAAGGCCGAAACCAACGCCGAAAGCAAAGCTGATAAGGCAGGCAATTCGGCAGTGCCGATTAACGCGTCAGCGCGCTGTCAGCAAGCGGTAATTCGCGCGCAGCCTGCGCCCTCGTGGTAACCTTTGCCCCGGCCATGGTGCCATCGCATTCTTCAATGTTTCCGGCCTTGTTTTCCACCGCATGGCCGCTGCGCTGTCCACTGCAATGTCCCATCGTGCCTTGGTGCCATTGTGCGGCCACCACGCTGTCAAGGCTTCGTCATTGCCTGGTCTGCTGCGTTGCTGCTGCATCCGCTGTAATTGCTGTATCCGCTGCATCCACTGGACTCTCAGCGTTGCCGGCGGACCGTATTCCTCACAACTTTTTTTATCTGACTAGAAATCTCGCATGGATCTGATTCTC
>JBPBPY010000255.1:0-18300 GCA_050954505.1 Janthinobacterium lividum | reverse complement strand
TGCCCTGGAATTTCCGCCGGTGCCGGTGCCGGTGCCGGTGCCGGTGCCGGTGCCGGCGACGCCGGACATGACAACCCCTATGCAGGAAAAAAAGAGCCGCTCTTCCACCAAAGCAAAAAAGCCAAGCGCCGCTCGGTGCCTTCGCCTGCCGGAAAAGCGGCCATGGCCGCAACACCAACGCAGCGCAGCCAGCGCAAGTCAGTCAACCTCGATGGTTTTTTTCATCCACCGAAAGCACGCGATCCCTTGCAGCCGAAACAGCCTGAACCTCTCGCAGCTACACCTGCGGGAAAGGAAAAAACCTTGGATGTGATGGAATTCATTGTCGACAGCAACAAGGAAGACGAAGCAAAGAAGCACAAAAGCCGCAAGAAAAAGTCATCGTCCAGCAGCAAACGATCGAGTCAGAAACTCAGGTCAAGGCTGGAAAAAGTCACCGGCAAGAGCGAGGCTGTCAAGGTGGTTGAAAAACCGGCAACGACCGTCAAGACCGGGACCGAACCCGCCAGGGTCTGGAAAGGGCAAATGGGGGAACTGTTCGTCGTCACGTCCGATTACAACGGGTACGCCGGCGTAGGAAAAATTCTCGATAATCTGGCGCCGTTCGACAATCCGAAAGAGGCCCGCAGTGCAGTGGCAATCGCCTTGAAAAAAACCCCGTTGACCAACGCCGAAACCGCCAATGTGAAATTGATGCTGTCCGGCGAAAAGCGCAGCAATATGGAAAAAATATTTGCCAATCAAGAAGGAGGCGAACGTTTGCTCACCGTGGTCGACATCCTGCGCGATCTGCTCTGATGCAATTTGCCGCCGTCGATGGCGGCGGGCGCAAACACTATCGAGGCACTGCCACACTGAGCGCCTGGTCCGGCGCATGAACGAAGGCGTCAATCGTGTCGAGTACTGGTGCTAGGCCACGCAAGGGCAATGAAATGGCACCAACCAGCGTGGTGTGGGTGGTATGGTCAAAATAGACTTCGCTCACCGGAACTGCGGCGCTGCGCAGGCGCTTGGCCAGGCCACCGGTGTTACGCTGCGGATCGACCAGCCGGTCCTTGTTCGACGCAATCAGCAATGTGCGTGGCGCACGTGGCGTGACATGGTTGACCGGCTGCGACGCCGCCGGCGTGTTCGGAAACAGGAAGACCGGTCTGGTATCCGGATTTTCAATTGGCGTGAAATCATACGGCCCGGCCAGGCCGATCCAGCCGCGCAGGACAGCCGGGCTCAAACCCTGTGCGGCCAGCAGTCGTTCGTCGAGGGCGACCATGGCGGCGTTGTAACCACCGGCGCTATGCCCCATGACAAACAACTGTTGCGGGTCGCCGCCATAATTCTTCACCTCCCTGACCGCCCAGGCCACCGCTTTTGCACTGTCGGTCAGGAAATCCGGATACCGCACTTGCGGATACAGGCGGTAATCGGCAATCACGGCAACGATGCCGCGCGAGGCCAGCGCCTGGCCGACAAAGGCATAGTCGCCACGCTCGCCGCTATTCCAGTTGCCGCCGTAGAAAAATACCACTACCGGGGCAGGCCTGGTCTGACCTGCCGGGGTATAGACGTCCAGCCGGTCACGCGCGTCCGTGCCGTAGGCCAGGTTGCCAGTCTTGTGGTAGGTACTGGTCGGGGTTACGGCGTTGATGACGGCAAGCGGTGCGCAGGCAGTCAAGGCGCCCAACACGGCGACGATGCCGACAATGCTGGCCAGGGTTTTGAAGGGTTTCATCGGCTGCGCTCAGTTGAACAAGTTTGCCGGTCAGTGTTACATCGCTACAGAGTTGCGTCATTGATAATTATTGAAACAGTCGCAAGTCGCGGGTTGCTCCGCTGCGGCCAGCCAACGCCACAGCCCGGCTTCAAGGAAACAAAAATTGAGGCAGTGAAAGCGAACCGGATGGGAATAACGACCACTCATGGCAATCCAGCCACCATGATTGCGCCAATGGTTCACTTTTCCCGTTCCGTCGCCTCCAGCCACCAATCCCGTGGCCAGTCGCACGCCGCCACGTCAACCGCCGGGGAAACGGCAAAGCCAGCAGAACTATCTGGCAAGAAATTCAAAGAGCTCAGGTACAAGATTTCGTACGACGCCCAGGTGGCACTGTTCGAGACGCTGGGAAATTTCATCTTCCATTTCCAGAAAAACCCGGCCAATGTTGCCCACGCGAGCGACATGTTGAAATATTTGACGGGAAAAAAAGACGTCAGACTGCCTGCTGGACTGCAGGCGCTGGAGGTGGACAGGAATCTTGCCAAGCAATTGTCTTCGCTGCTCGACAGTAAACTCTCGCTGCACAAACTCACTTTCCAGTCGTTGAAAAATGGCGACTGCAAAGCCCGGCTCGAAGCCTTGTTCATCGAATGCCTGGCCGGGTATCCGCCGTCCCACAGCAGATGGTTTGAAAAGATTTTTTATCCGCAGGACAAGGAATCGATTTTCCAACCCGAAAAAATCGTTCTTCCGACGCTGCTGCAGCAGAAAATTACCGTTTTCAAACAACAGGTCTTGGAGGAACTGCGCTGCGGTTCAGCCGATTCGGAAAACCGCCTGGCTGCCCTGCGCCAGAACCTGATGATTGAAACGCTGGTTCCAAGCACTGAACGCCTCGATCCAGCGAACCTGCCACTGGTTCACGGCGCAGTGATGGATGCGTTGCGCGACAAGCGTGCCGATGTACTTTTCATGGCAGGCGCAGCGCGCACCTATTATGAAGACGATGGTCACGGCTATGACACCGGCAGCACGCTGTACAGTCTGGATTACCGCAGTGAGTCCGGCTTTGCGTCATTTCAGGCATTCCTTGCGCACTTGCTGACGTCCGCTGAAATACCGCCGGAATCGAAGAGGAAGGTCACGGAAGTACTGGAACAGCGCATTCTCGAGGATCACGTCGAGAGCCTCGGCAGCGTTGATATCGGCGTGATGTCGGAGCAATACGCGACCGCTGTCTTCAACCTTGTATTTCTCGGCAAGCGGCATGGCGTGACGCTGCCGCAAGCCATCCAGGAAAAACTGGAAACCGCATGTTTCCAGGGTATTGTCCAGTCAGGACATTACCTTTCCTTATTTGCACTGCGCTCGAGGCGGCATTTTCTCCGCAATCGCGGGATCAAACCGATCGGCCTTTTCTGCACCGCCTGCAAGCAGCCTTGCTGCAGGTGGCCAGTCACAACGCCATGTCTGCCGGCGCAACGATGGCATTGTTCCAGGAAGTGGTACTCAAGGCCAGGACGCAAAACGACCAGGCGATGAACGATCCGGCAAGCCTGCTGGCGCTGGAGTCGCTGCGCGCCACCGTCATTGCACGCATGCATGCCGTGCTCGCACCCGATATGGTGGCCGGCCATGACCTTGCAGACCAGGCTGCATATGGGCGTTATCGCCACCTCGACAGGCCGGATAATCCGAATGGTTATCTGAAGGCCGTGCTCGAGCATCGCGACCTGCGGCCGGATGCCGTCAATGCACAACTTGATGCCTTTGCGCTGGGACTGCTGCTGGCAGGCAAGCTCTCCGAACCGGATCTCGTTGCCAGATTTGTGCCGCGGGTGGCAAACTGCAGTGTTCCCCTTGACGGTGCCAGGCTGTGGGTTGAAAAGTATGGACTCGATAAACTGGCCAAAGAGATCAGTCGCGCGCGCTTGCCCCTGCTGCCGTTGCTCGACAAGAATCACACATGGCTTGGCTCGGTTGTCGTCCTGGATCTGCTGTTGAAATATGAACTGGTGATTCCGCAAAAAGCATCCACTGTCGATGCCTCGACAAAGTCTGATTTTGCACAGCAGCTTTCCCTGCCGCTCAGAAACGGGATGCGTACCTATCTCGAAACGATCGATCTTGATGCACAGCTGCGGGCTACCATCGCGACATTGTGCCAAGACCGGCTCGGCCAATCAGCTGTGCCGGCCCAATTGATTGCAGCGCTTGGCGCCGCATTGAAACTGAACCTGCCCGCCTCTCGGCATGTGCATGCCGTCCTTGAGGCGGAGCGGCAGGCTAATAAGACTTGCCGGACCATCCATGTGCACGATCCTCGCACTGGCGAAGACGAGGAAGACATCATTGAAGTGCTGCCCTTGCGCCGGGCACTGGAAGAGGTCGACGAGGGCCAGGCATTGCTGCGACCGTTGAAAGTGCTGCTGGCGCGGCACCTGCCCGGCCAGAAAGCATCGAAGCTGAGCGCACTGGCAAGCGAACTGCAGTCGATCGATGTCGCCAGCATGGCGGAGCAACAGGTTCGCCATGAATTACCGCTCACCGGCGACCTTTCCGGCGCATTGGCTGCAGGAATCACGGCCCAACGCGCAGGCCGCTTCAAAGCGTTTGCAAGCGGTCCGGAAACGATGCCGGGTAATCCGGCACTACAGGCGACGCAGGGCTATGCGGAATGGCTGGACAGGATCATCGTCGAATGTACCGATACGCAACTGGCGATTGCCGCCAGACACGCCAGCAACGGCTCGCTTGACCAGACCTGGGCAGCGGAAATCGCCCGCATTGCCGAGGGCGGCCGCACGGGCCAGGTCTTGCCGGCGCAGATGCTGGCGACATTGAAAAACCTGCTTGCTGCCCCGGGACAGTCACAGCGCTCGGCGGCACAAAAGACCGAAGCCCTGATCCTGACCCTGGGAAAGTACCCGCAGGTCTTGAACGGGCAGAACAAAGAAAACCTGGCTGCAGAACTGGCGAAGCTCGATGAAAAACAGATTCGCGCACTGGCGGCACAACAAGCCCTCGGGATTGGCGACCAGGCATGGCATCGCTTCGGTGGCAAGCTTGCCAAGGTCTTTGAAGACTGGAAAAACTGGGGCGCTCATTTTGACGAACATGCCATGCAAGGCCATCTGCGCCTGCAAAAGGCACTGATCAAAACTGCCGGCGCCATGTGTTCAAACCTGAACTTCGAACAGTTTTTCCTCACCGCCCTGCCCTACCTGTCGATTGCCGATGTGCGCTGGCAACTCAGCGAGCAAAGTCATGGCTTGACGCCGTGGTTTGTGGAAAAACTCGAGGCTGTCGATGCGTATTACGCTTCGATGGAACAGATGTTCATGGTCGACGAAGACGATGAAAAATTGCCGTTGAAACTAATGCCATGCAATATCGACGGCCTACCGACTTCGTTTTTGGCGGTTTCGAATTTGTTAATGTTGAATAAGGATAATCATGAATATGAACAGACCTTGAATCAATTCCATGTCATCGGCCTTGACAACGGCGTGCCCACCTCGACCGCATTGAGGGCACCGGTATTCCAGAATCTGCAGCTGCCTGATTACCTGCGCACGGCATTGACAAAAAATTTCACTGCAGCAAACATCCTTGCCAGACACATTTACCAATTTGTCAGCACATCACTGGAAACAGGCGGCATCGTACTGAGCGGCGACCACAAGGCCATCCTGGAGAAAGCGATCTTTTTCCAGGCCGCGTTTCCCGGTTGGAATTTTGAAGCGAGCGTGGCAGAAAAAAGGGATCTGCTGAATCAGATGAACGATGGTAACTACAGCGTGATTGCCACCGACCTGTTCCCGGATTTTGGCAAGCAATCCCGAATCCCGCCAGGCGTGGAGCTGGCCAAGGCAAAAAAAATGCCGCCCTTGCATGAAGACCAACGACAGATAAATCTTGCGCGTGTCATCGTTGCCCATGAAAAATTCAAAGAACGGATGTCACCTGCGCTTCTCGATGGAATCGAGAACCGGATCGACGGCATGACAGCGCGTTGCCAGCAGGATTTGAAGCCAGGCAGCGAGATTCCATTGCGCCATGAAGTTGCGTATTTGTTTTCCATGCTTTTTGCCGACCTGTCCAGCATTGCCGGCCTGGGTTATGAAAACCGGGATGGCGATGAAGAGGGTCATGGCGGCAATGCCAACAATTCCGTATCGCTGTTCCGGCTGTTGTCCGGCTATTGCCTGGCCTTGTCGCTCACCGATGTGGACGCGCATTTCGACAGCCATGAATACAGCAACGCGCTCAAATCACTCGACGGCCTGATGCAGAACGACTACTGCTCCGGCATGATTGCCAGTGATTTGCGCAACGGCTACAACAGCGATCACATCGGGGTGCGCATGGCAAGGCTGCTGAGACAGCAAATTTGAAAAAGCAGCATGATGGCAGGTGGCCCAACGCTGCAGCCGTTCATGCTTGTCGAGCTTGCACAACCGCTGCGCAGCGATACTGTGCTGCACACCGGTTGATTCATCCGGCAAGCAGATTGTGGCAGACGACTCAGGCTTTCAACAGACGCTGCTCGGCCAGGGCAATGGCCTGGGTTTCTCCCCGCAGCACCACCACATCCCCTTCCAGCAAGATGGTTTCCGGCGTAACCTCGATACGCTGCTTCAAACGGCGGATTGCGGTGACTTCCGCCCCCAGCAACTCGAGCGCCAGCATGGTCAGCGACTGGCCCACGGCTGCAGCGCCATCGGCCAGCGCCACCGAATGCAGGCGGATGTTGACATGGCCGGCCGACTCATGGGCGTCGCCTTCGCCATGGAAGTAGCCGCGCAGCGCTGCATAGCGCTGGGTGCGCGCGGCCTGGACCCGATGCACCACGCGCCGCAGCGGCACGCCCACGGCCAGCAGGGCATGGGAGGCCAGCATCAGGCTGCCTTCCATCGCTTCGGGCACCACCTCGGCAGCGCCAGCAGCACGCAGCTTGTCGAGGTCGCTGTCATCATGGCTGCGCACGATGACTTGCAGCGTGGGCGCGAGCTCATGCACGTGGCGCAGCAGCCGCAAGGCAGAATCGGTGCCATGGTAGGTGATCACCAGCGCGCTGGCGCGATGAATGCCGGCAGCAACCAGGCTTTCGCGCCGCGAAGCGTCGCCATACGACACATGGGCGCCGGCGCCGCGCGCTTCCTGCACCCGTTCCGGATCGAGGTCAAGTGCATGGTAGGCGATGTGTTCTTCCGACAACAAGGTTGCCAGGCTCTGGCCGCTGCGTCCAAAGCCGGCAATGATCACATGCTTCTGGGTTGCCATGGTGCGTGCGGCGATTTGCGTCAGCGCCAATGATTGCATCATCCAGTCATTGGCGGCCAGTTTCAGGACAATCTGATCCGACTTGGCCAGAATGAACGGTGCCACCAGCATCGACAGCACCATCGATGCCAGGATCAGCTGTACCAGCAGCGGATCGACCAGCTTCAAGCCCCCGGCCTGGTTCAGCAGGACGAAGCCGAATTCACCGGCCTGGGCCAGCGCCAGGCCGGTGCGCAAGGCAATGCCGGTCGTGGCGCCAAACCATTTCGCCAGCAGCGCAATGAGGCCGAACTTGAGCAGCACCGGCGCGCCAAGCAGCAACAGCACCAGCAGCCAGTGTTCGAACACCAGTTCGACGTTCAGCAGCATGCCGATGGTAATGAAAAACAGCCCCAGCAAGACATCGCGAAACGGCTTGATGTCTTCCTCGACCTGATGTTTGTATTCGGTTTCCGAAATCAGCATGCCGGCAACGAAGGCGCCCAATGCCAGCGACAGGCCGGCGCGCTCGGTCATCCATGCGGCCCCCAGCGTGATCAGCAGCAGGTTGAGCATGAACAACTCTTGCGAGCGCCGTTGCACCACGATCTTGAACCATTTGCGAATCAGCTTCTGGCCAATGAACAGCAGCAGCACCAGGACAAAACCCGCCTTGGCAATCGCCCAGCCCAGGGTTGCCACCAGATTGCCGGATGGATTGGCCAGCGCCGGCACCAGGATCAGCAGTGGCACCAGTGCCAGGTCCTGAAACAATAAAATGCTGATGATGCGCCGGCCGTGTTCGCTTTCCAGTTCCAGCCGCTCGGTCAACAGTTTCGAGACGATTGCCGTCGACGACATGGCCAGCGCGCCGCCCAGTGCAAAACTGGCTTGCCAGCTGATGTCGAACCAGTGCGGTGCAATGGTGGCCGTCAGCCAGCCGAACAGCATGGTGGCCACGATGGTCAGCAAGACCTGCGCCAGGCCCAGTCCGAACACGGTGCGCCGCATGGCCACCAGTTTCGGCAGAGAAAATTCCAGCCCGATGGAAAACATCAGGAACACCACGCCGAACTCTGCCAATGACTGGGTGGCATGGTTGTTTTCCGCCAGCCCCAGCGCATGCGGGCCGATCAGGATGCCGACTGCCAGGTAGCCCAGCATGGGTGGCATGTGCAGCATGCGAAAGGCCACGACGCCAAGGACTGCCGTGCCAAGCAGGATCAAGGTAATTTCGAGTGCTGAAAACATGGCGCGCTTTTACAGGATTTCGACAATATTGCGGCAACTGGAAATCAAACCTGGACGCCGCACTTTTTAGTTGCACTTGGCAAGTTTTTTGCTTTGCGAATTCGTTTATACTTTCGGCATGAGTGTAACCCATGAAAAAACCCTGCCAAAAGCTTTTGATGAGAAAAGCGTCTTGCGTGCATTCGAGTATGCGCGTAATACCCTGCAAATCGAAGCCGACGCCATCATTGCCCTGAAAGGCCGGATCGGCAACGACCTCGATGCCCCGTTTGCCCACGCCATGCGCTTGCTGATGGCCTGCCGCGGCCGCGTGGTGGTTTCCGGCATGGGCAAGTCCGGACATGTCGGCCGCAAGATATCCGCCACCCTGTCGTCCACCGGCACGCCGTCGCTGTTCGTCCATCCCGCCGAAGCCGCCCATGGCGATTTGGGCATGATCACCGGCGACGACGTCCTGATCGCCATTTCCAACTCGGGCGAAACCGCTGAACTGATGGCCATCGTGCCACTGGTCAAACGCATGGGGGCACGGCTCATTGCCATGACCGGCAATGCAGCGTCGAACCTGGCGATTCTGTCCGATGTGCATCTCGATGTCGGTGTCGAAAAAGAAGCCTGTCCGATGAACCTGGCGCCGACTGCCAGCACCACGGCCACACTGGCCATGGGGGACGCCATTGCCGTGGCGCTGCTCGACGCCCATGGTTTTCGCGAAGAAGACTTTGCCATGTCCCACCCCGGCGGTGCCCTGGGCCGGCGCCTGCTCACGCATGTCGAGGATGTCATGCGCGCCGGTGCTGGCGTACCGGCGGTGGCGCCCGAAGCGACGCTGACCACGGCGCTGCTGGAAATTTCCGCCAAAGGCATGGGCATGACGGCAGTCGTCGACGCCGACCATCGCCCGATCGGCGTATTCACCGATGGCGACCTGCGCCGTTTGATCGAGCGCGGCGCCAGCCTGTCGACCCTGACCATGGCCGATGTCATGCATGTCGGCCCACGGCTGATCCGCCATGACAGGCTGGCAGTCGAAGCGGTTGAAATCATGGAAGAATTTCGCATCAACCAGTTGCTGGTGGCCGACGCCGAAGGCAAGCTGGTCGGCGCGTTGCATATTCACGACCTCACGCGCGCGAAGGTAATCTGATGCCCCTCAACCTGCAAACCATGCAAACCATGCAAGTGCTGCCACTGCCTGCCGATACCCAGCGCCGTGCCGCTGCCGTACGCCTGATGATTTTCGATGTCGATGGCGTGCTTACCGATGGCAGCCTGCAATTCGGTACCGACGGCGAAATGCTCAAGACCTTTCATGTGCTCGACGGCCAGGGCATCAAGCAACTGCAGCGCTCCGGTGTGGAAGTCGCCATCATCACGGCGCGCCAGTCGCCGATTGTGGCGCGCCGCGCAGCCGACCTCGGCATCACCCACCTGTACCAGGGCGCGCATGACAAGCTGGCCGCTTTCACCACCCTGATGGATCAGTGCCGGCTCGACGCCTCGTCCTGCGGCTACATAGGCGACGATGTGATCGACCTGCCCATCCTCACGCGGGCGGTATTTGCTGCCAGCGTACCGAACGGCCATGCCGAGGTGCGCAAGCGCGTACACTACATCACCCGCGCCCTTGCCGGTGCCGGTGCCGTGCGTGAAATCTGCGATCTGCTGCTCCAGGCGCAGGGCAATTACGAGGCGGCGCTGGCGCCGTATCTGGAATGAAGGATGCTGCGCCCGGCACTGCGCGCGCCGATGCGCCAGCTGTGGCTGCGGCGGTGCCAGCTGAAGTGCGCAAGCACAGTCTGTGGCGTAACCGGCGCGGACGCCGTTTCAGCACCCTGTTTTTGCTGGCCATGGCAGCAATGCTTGCGCTGGGCAGCTTCTGGGTGCTCGAAGTCATGCGCCGCAGCACCGACCAGGCCGGTCCGGCGACAGTGCGCACTGAACCTGATTACTATGTCGAGAAATTCAACTTCGTGCGCATGGCCAGCACTGGCGAAGTGGAGTACAAGATTTCGGGTGAACGACTGACCCATGACCCGGTTGCCGATACCCACGAAATCACCATGCCGGTCGTCGTCAGCCTGTCGAAGGTTCGCCCGCCGACCACGGTACGGTCATTGCGCGCTGTCAGCAACGCCGACAACAGCGAAGTGCAGATGTACCGGCAAGTTTCGCTCGACCGGCCGGCCGCTGGCACGGCAGCCGCATTCCACCTGCAGTCGGAATATCTTCTGGTATTGCCCGACGACGATGTGATGAAGACCGACAAGCAGGTGGACATGACCTTGGGAACGTCGAAACTTTCGGGCAGTGGCATGGTGGTGGACAATGCCAAACGCCAGCTGAGCCTGGCGCACAATGTGCATTTTCTGTACCAGCCGCCGGCCGCGACGGCCGTGCGCTGAATGACAAGCTCAATGACAAGCCCGATGACAGGTTCGCAGACAGGTTCGAACACAGGCTCGAAGACAGGTTGAAAGACGGGCAAACTGGCGCTGGGAGCCGGCAAGGGCAAAGGCAAGGCGCCTGGGCGCAGCGGCAGGCCGGCGTCGCAGGCAAGCAAGGCGCAGGACTGCCGGCGGGCGCGAACAGACCGGCATGGACCGGCCACGATGATTAAACAATGTCCCACACAAGAGAGTGTATGAAACGAATTCTTACCCTGACCGTCATGCTGCTGGCCACGCTGTGCGCTGCCGGCGCGCGGGCGGAAAAGGCTGACGCCACCAAACCGACGAATGTCGAAGCCAACCAGATGGCTTATGACGACGTCAAGCAGATCAATACCTTCACCGGCAATGTGGTGCTGGTACGCGGCACCATGGTGCTCAAGGCCGACCGCATGGTCGTGACCCAGGACCCGGCCGGTTACCAATACGCCACGCTGTATGCGGCACCGGGTGGTCTGGCGACCTTCCGCCAGAAGCGCGACGGTGGCCCCGACCTGTGGATCGAAGGGCGCGCCGTCGACCGCATCGAATACGACAGCAAGACCGAGGTGGCAAAGTTCTACAAGGACGCCAATCTGAAACTGCTCGACGGCGTCAAGCCGACCGATGAAGTGCAGGGCGAATTCATTTCCTACGACAGCAAGGCCGAATTCTTTTCGGTCAACAATGTCGTCAACGGTGTCTCCAAGCCCGGTGCAGGGCGCATCAAGGCCACCATTCAGCCACGTGCTGAAACCAAGGCGCCATGATGGGCAGCACACTGATCGTCAAGGGATTGCGCAAGAGCTATGGCGCGCGCCAGGTCGTCCATGATGTCTCGCTGCAGATCGAGGAAGGCGAAGTGGTCGGCCTCCTGGGACCCAATGGTGCCGGCAAGACCACTGCCTTCTACATGATCGTCGGACTGGTACCCTCCGACGCCGGGGCCATCGATCTCGACGGCATCGACATCTCGCGCCTGCCGATCCACAAGCGTGCGTCGATGGGCTTGTCGTATCTGCCGCAGGAAGCCTCGGTGTTCCGCAAGCTCAGCGTGGAAGACAACATCCGCGCGGTGCTGGAGCTGCAAAAGGAAAATGGCAAGACGCTTGGCAAGGCTGTCATCGAGCAGCGCCTCGACGCCTTGCTCGAGGACCTGCAAATCGATTCGCTGCGCGCCAACCAGGCGCTGTCGCTGTCGGGGGGCGAACGGCGCCGGGTGGAAATCGCCCGCGCCCTGGCCACCGGCCCGCGCTTCATCCTGCTCGACGAACCGTTTGCCGGTGTCGATCCGATTGCAGTGATCGAAATCCAGCGCATCGTGCGGTTTTTGAAGGAACGCGGCATCGGCGTGTTGATCACCGACCATAATGTGCGCGAGACGCTGGGCATCTGCGACCGTGCATACATCATCAACCAGGGTTCCGTACTGGCTAGCGGACGACCGGATGACATCATCGAAAATGAATCGGTGCGGCGTGTCTATCTGGGCGAACACTTCCGCATGTAACGGCGAGCCACCATGAAACAGACCCTCCAACTCCGCGTTTCCCAGCATCTTGCGCTGACGCCGCAATTGCAGCAGTCGATCCGGCTGCTGCAGCTCTCCACGCTGGAACTGCATCAGGAACTGGAGCAGATACTCTCCGAGAACCCCCTGCTGGAACGGCTTGACGATCCGCTTGACCATTCGGTGCGGCTGCTGAACGATGGCTCGGTGGCACAAACCGACATCAATGCCAGCGATGCCAACCAGCCCGACAGCTTCACCAATGGCGCGGGCAGCGAAACCGGCGAGAGCAGCTACGAAGGCGGCGACGGCAGCACCGAGGGTGGCGGCAGTGGCGAAGGTGAAGGCAGTATCGACGCCGGCGACAATGCCGGCAATGCCGAAGCCGACTGGAGTTTCGACGATGTGGCGCGCACCGCCAAGGCACCCGAAGATGATGACGCCCGCCCGCAGCTCGAAGGGCATGAGTCGACCTTGCGCGAGCATTTGCTGGAACAGATGCGGGTGACGGTTGCCAACCTGCGCGACCGCGCGCTGGTGGAGCTGATGATCGATGCGCTCGATGACAATGGCTATCTGGATGAGTCGCTGGAAGAGATCTTTGCGCGCATGCCGGCCGAACTGGAAATCGAATTCGAGGAATTGTCGATTGCGCTGAAGCTGCTGCAGAGTTTCGAGCCCGCCGGCATCGGTGCGCGCAATGCCGCCGAATGCCTGGCGCTGCAGGTCAAGCGTTTCCCCAAGATCGCCATGGTCACGCGGCGCATGGCGCTGGCCATCATCGACAACCATCTGGCTCTGTTTGCCCAGCGCGACTTCAACAAGCTCAAGAAGGTGCTCGACTGCGATGATGAAGACTTGCGCGAAGCGCAGCTGGTGATCCGCCAGTGCAATCCGCATCCGGGCGCCATCTTCGCCACCGACGCATCGGACTATGTGGTGCCGGACGTGATCGTCAAGAAAAGCCGCGGCGGCTGGGCGGTGACCCTGAACCAGGACGTCATGCCGCGCCTGCGCGTGAATACCTTGTACGCCAATATCCTCAAGCAAAACAAGGGCGAGGGATCGCTGACTTCGCAGCTGCAGGAAGCCAAGTGGCTGATCAAGAACATGCGCCAGCGTTTCGACACGATCTTGCGCGTGGCGCAGGCAATTGTCGAACGTCAAAAGAATTTTTTCTCGCACGGCGCAGTCGCCATGCGTCCGCTTGTCTTGCGCGAAATTGCTGATACACTAGGTCTACACGAGAGCACTATTTCCCGTGTGACAACACAGAAATACATGTTGACCCCCCACGGCATGTTCGAGCTGAAGTACTTTTTCGGCAGCCACGTGGCAACTGAAGCCGGAGGAGAAGCGTCCTCCACCGCCATCCGGGCATTGATCAAACAACTGATAGGAGCGGAAGACCCCAAAAACCCATTTTCTGATAGCAGAGTTGCAGAAATGCTGGCAGAACAGGGCATGGTGGTTGCGCGCAGGACCGTCGCAAAGTACCGTGAAGCCCTGAAAATACCGCCAGTCAATCTGAGGAAGTCATTATAGGTAATAGAAGTATTTTTGCAGTTTGTTCAACGTAGCTGTGTTCCCCCGGACACTGTCCGTTTTGCAACATGGAACCGCCAGCGACGACTTATTAGGAGCGTAGTATGAACCTCACCATCAGTGGACATCATCTCGATCTGACCCCAGCCATCCGCGAATACGTTCAAACCAAGCTCGAACGCATCAAGCGCCACTTTGACCATGTCATCGATATCGCGGTCATCCTCACCGTCGACAAACTCCCTGAAAAAGAAAAGCGCCAGAAAGCGGAAATCAACCTGCACCTGCGCGGCAAGGATCTGCACGCCGAAAGCATTGCCCATGATCTGTACGCGGCCATCGATGCGCTGATCGACAAGCTCGATCGCCAGGTCATCAAGTACAAGACAAAAATCCAGAATCATCAGCACACCGGCATCAAGCACCTCGAAGATGTCGAAGACGATGCGATGACCCTGCCCGAAACGGGCGCCGCCGCGACATAAGTCGGGCCGCACATGCCGCATGGCGGCAATCAACAAACAAGGGCGCCGAGGCGCCCTTTTTGCATCGCCGGTATATCTGGCTTCAGTGCAAGCGGTACCGACAGCGAGACGCGCATGTTGGAAAAGAATTCTGGAGCGTCAACACCGAAAGCAGCAACTGGAAAATGCTTGTTGGAAGCCTGCCCGGAACGTCGGGCCAGAAGTCAGATTTCGTCGATCATGAACATGCGTTTGTGCTCGCGCATGGCATAGCGGTCCGTCATGCCGGCGATATAGTCGGCAATGCGACGCGCCTGGCGCATGGCGACGTCGCTGCCCTGCTGGTCGGCGACCAGGTAGGCCGGCGGCAGCAGTGCTGGTTCGGCCATGAAGGCATCGAACAGTTCGGTGACAATGCGGCGCGCCTTGCTGGTCATGCGGTTGACCAGGTAATGATGGTAGAGCTTTTCATGCAGGAAGCGCTTCAATTGCGTGGCGTCGCGGCGCATGCGGTCGGAAAACGCGATCAATGCCGGTGCGTTGCGCACATCGTCGACGCTGGCTGGCGCGGCGGCTTTGATGCGTTCGCGCGAGGTGTCGATCAGGTCGACGATCAGGGCGTTGATCATGCGCCGTACGGTTTCATTGGTGGCGCGCTTGCCGCTGATGCCCGGGAACAGCTGCTCCACTTCGCGCCGATGGCGTGCGTGGAAATCGACTTCACCAAGCTGGGCCGTGGTGATCAGGCCGGAGCGCAAGCCGTCGTCGATGTCATGGTTGTTGTAGGCGATTTCATCGGCCAGGTTGGCCAGCTGGGCTTCCAGCGTGGGCAGCTTGCGGTCGATGAAGCGCTGGCCGACGGCGCCCAGCTTGCGGGCGTTGGTGATCGAACAGTGCTTGAGAATGCCCTCGCGCGTCTCGAACATCAGGTTCAAGCCATCGAAGGCGCCATACCGTTCTTCGAGCTTGTCGACCACGCGCAGGCTCTGCAGGTTGTGTTCGAAACCGCCGTAGCCTTTCATGCAATCGTTGAGCGCATCCTGACCGGCATGGCCAAATGGCGTGTGGCCCAGATCGTGGGCCAGCGAAATCGCTTCGACCAGGTCTTCGTTGAGCTGCAGGCTGCGCGCAATCGAACGCGAGATCTGTGCCACTTCAAGACTGTGGGTCAGGCGAGTACGAAACAGATCGCCCTCGTGATTGACGAACACCTGGGTCTTGTATTCAAGACGCCGGAATGCAGTGCAGTGGATGATGCGGTCGCGGTCGCGCTGGAATTCGGAGCGCGGTCCAGCCGCGCCGGTGCCGGCCGCCGCCTCATCGATGTCCCGGCCGCGCGAGTGTGCCGAGCGGGCGGCGTAAGGAGCAAGCCGGGATTCGAAGTCCATGGATGCCTTTCAGCCTTGGTGGCCGGAATGGCCTGGATGCGGATCGGGCATCTGTGCCGCTGCCGCGGTAGTGCGGCCGGCAAGATCGGCCATGTCGGCAGCGCCATCGTTCCCGCGGACCTTGGCGGCCTCCCCGGTTGCGATATTGGCAGTAATGGTTGCAGCCAGGATCTCGGCGGGGACGGTGGAAATATCGGGCGAGCCCAAGGGCTTCATCAGGATGAAGCGAATCATGCCGCCTTCGCTTTTCTTGTCGACTTCCATCAGTTCGATCCAGCGCGCGTGCCCCAGATCGGGCGCCACCGTCGGCAAGCCCGCTGCGGCGACCAGGTTCTTCAGCCGCGCACTGCTGGCGGCATCGATATGGCCCAGGCGGCACGACAGGTCGGCCGCCATCACCATGCCGCAGCCCACTGCTTCGCCATGCAGCCATTGGCCATAACCCAGCCCTGCTTCGATGGCATGGCCGAAGGTGTGGCCAAAATTGAGAATGGCGCGCAAGCCGCCTTCGCGCTCATCCTGGCGCACCACGTCGGCCTTGATTTCACAGCAGCGCCGGATCGCATGCGCCAGCGCCCGGTGGTCGCGCGCAACCAGCAGGCCGATATTGGCTTCGATCCAGTCGAAGAACACCGGGTCGATGATGGCGCCGTACTTGATCACCTCGGCCAGCCCCGCTGCCAGCTCTCGGGGCGCCAGGGTATCGAGCGTGGCCGTATCGGCAATGACCGCCTGCGGCTGGTAGAACGCGCCGATCATGTTCTTGCCCAGCGGATGATTGATGCCGGTCTTGCCGCCGACCGAGGAGTCGACCTGGGCCAGCAAGGTGGTTGGAATCTGCACGAAAGGAACGCCACGCATGAAGCTTGCTGCGGCGTAGCCGGTCATGTCACCGGTGACGCCGCCGCCGAGCGCCACCAGCGTGGTCTTGCGGTCGCATTTTTCGGCCAGCAGCACATCGAAGATGGTCATCAGGTTCGACCAGTTCTTGCCCTCTTCCCCGTCCGGCAGAATGATGGGAATGACCCGCTTGCCGGCGCTGCGCAGCGGCGCGGCCACGGTTTCGAGGTACAGCGGAGCGACCACTGTATTGGTGACGATGGCAATTGTCTTGCCCGGCAAGGCTTCGAGCAGGCGGCCACCATCGCCAATCAGCGGGCTGCCGATCGCGATGGGATAGCTGCGCTCCCCAAGGTCGACGTTGACGGTAATGATGTCGGCAGTCTGGGCATTCATGTTGGTGTAGTGGGCATTGTTGTTGAGGACTTGCTGGGCAGCCTGCTCGACCAGGGTGGCAACCGGTGGCATGAGGACCGAATGGCGCGGCTTGCTCTCGAGCTGGCCGGCAATGAGCTGGGCCAGCCATTGTACGTTAGGCCTGCCGGTCTCGATGACCAGGTGCGCAACTTCGCGGTACAGCGGTTCGCGCTGGCGCGACAATTCTTCAATGCGCCGGCGCGGGTCGGCGGTTTGCAGCAGTGGCCGGTTCTTGTCATGGCTGGTGCGCTGCAGGATGCTCGAGACCGAGGCGCGCAGGTAGATCACCGTGCCGCGCGATTTCAGATAGGCGCGGTTTTCTGCATTCAGGACCGCGCCGCCACCGGTGGCCAGCACGATATTGTCTTGCAGGGTCAGGTCACGGATGACTTCGGCTTCGCGCTGGCGAAACAGTTCTTCGCCTTCGATCTCGAAAATCAGGGGAATGGTCGCACCGGTGCGCGCTTCGATTTCATGGTCGGAGTCAATGAAGCGCTTGTTGAGTTTTTTTGCCAGCGCGCGGCCGATCGTGGTCTTGCCGGAGCCCATCAAGCCGACCAGAAAAATATTGCGCGGCACGCCTGCCGGGCTGCTCACGATCCCTGGACGGAACCGTCCGCCCGCGTGATGTTCCGCTGCGCCTGATGAAAAAAGCCGGCTCGTAATGAGCCGGCCCTGTTTTCTGCTTGTTCCATGACCCTTGCATCTTCTCCGTTAGCGCACCACCATCTTGTCGTTCAGTACCTTGGGCGTCAGGAAGATCAGCAGTTCCGTGCGGTCATTGGTTTGACTGCGGTTCTTGAACAAGTTGCCAACCACCGGTACATCACCAAAAAACGGTACCTTCGTGATGGTTTCGCGATCTTGCTGAATATAAATACCGCCGATAACCACCGTGCCGCCATTATCGATCAAAACCTGGGTTTTGACATGTTTTGTATCAATTGCGTAACCCTGGGTGGTGATCTGGCCCACGCTATCCTTGTTGACATCGACGTCGAGGATGACGTTGCCATCCGGCGTGATCTGCGGCGTGACTTCCAGCTTCAGGTTGGCCTTGCGGAAAGCCAGCGAGGTCGCACCGCTGCTGGTCGCCGTCTGGTAAGGCAGTTCGGTTCCCTGCTCGATGGTTGCCTTGAGCTGGTCGGCGGTAATCACGCGCGGACTGGAAAGGATCTTGCCCTTGCCATCGGATTCCAGCGCCGACAACTCCAGGCTGATGAAACGGGTGGCTGCAGCATTGAACAGCGTCAGTGCCACCGAACCGGCCGCCGCACCGTTGAGGGTGGCAGCCGGCAGGTTGACGGCGCTGTTGTTCAAGGTCGTCAGGCCGGTGGCGGTGTTGACGATCTGCTGGCCGCCGACAGCCACGCCACCACCCTGGATGACGTTTTGCGTACCGAAGCCCAGCTTGGCACCCAGGTTCTTGGAGAACAGGTCGTTGGCTTCGACAATGCGCGCCTCGATCAGCACCTGG
>JBPBPY010000245.1:0-18394 GCA_050954505.1 Janthinobacterium lividum | reverse complement strand
CCAGGGGTATGGAGGCCGCCGAGGTATTGCCATGCTGGTCGACGGTGACCACCATGCGTTCGAGAGGCAGTCCGAGTTTTTTTGCGGTGCTCTGCATGATGCGGATGTTGGCTTGATGAGGTACCAGCCAGTCGACTTCAGTGGCTGATATGCCGGCCGCGGCAAGCGTTTCAGTGGCAACCTTTTCCAGCACCGAAACAGCCAGCTTGAATACCGCCGGCCCATCCATGTGCAGGAAAGCGCTCCCGGCGATCACGCCGCCATTCACATTGCCGGGCATGCACAGGATGTGGGCATGGCTGCCATCGGCATGCAGTTTGGTTGCCAGCACGCCGGGCGCATCCGAAGCACTCAGCACGATGGCACCTGCGCCATCGCCGAACAGCACGCAGGTACCCCGGTCATTGAAATCGAGAATGCGTGAAAACACTTCCGCGCCGACCACCAGCACATGCTTGTGCATGCCTGCGCGGATGAAGGCATCGGCAACCGAGACTGCATACACGAAACCACTGCAGACGGCTTGCACATCCATGGCGCCGCCGCCGTTGGTAATGCCCAGTTTCTGCTGCAGGATGCAAGCCGTGCTGGGAAACCCGCCGAGGTGGTCTGGCGTCGAGCTGGCCATGATGATGAGATCGATGTCGTTGGCATTCAACGCGGCGGCCTCAAGTGCGCGCTGTGCTGCCTGCAGGCCCAGATCGCTGGAAGTCACGCCCTCGTCAGCGTAATGGCGCGCAGAGATGCCGCTGCGTGAAACGATCCATTCATCCGAAGTTTCAATGCCTTGTGCGGCGAGCTGGACGGTCAATTCTTCATTGGTCACCCGGCGCGGCGGCAGGTAGCTGCCAGTGCCGACGATTTTGCTGTAAAGAGTCATGCGGTTTTCTGTTGGGTTAGACCTTCGAGCGGCCCGTCTGCAGCGGACTTGACCTGCTTGAGGCTGCCGACGCTGGCAACGGTTTCCGGCGACGTCTCTGCCGCGCCAAACTGGACCGTGTCCTGCGGCATGAGTTCGGCAATTGCAATCGAAATGCGCGCCAGCACATCATGGCGCGCGGCATCGAAGGCACGGCGGATGGCCCACTCATAGCCAAAGGCAGTTTCACCACCATGACTCTTGAAGACCAGACCACGCAAGCCAAGCAGGCTTGCACCATTGTAACGGGAGGGGTTCATGCGCGCCGAAATTGCCTTGATGGCGCCGCGCGCAATGAAGGCGCCCAGCAGTGTCAACGGCGTGCGTTTGAACTCGGTGGTCAGCACACTTTTGATGAAGCGGCCCAGGCCCTCGGAAGACTTCAGCACCACATTGCCGACAAAGCCGTCGCACACCACGATATCGGTGGTACCGACAAAGATGTCATTGCCTTCGACATTGCCGTGAAAGTTCAAGACCCCGCGCGCATGATCGGCGCGCAGCAACAGCGCCGTCTGCTTGACCAGGTCATTGCCCTTGATATCTTCCTCACCGACATTGAGCAAGCCGATGGTAGGACGCGGCTTGCCTTCCATGGCCGAGACCAGCGCCGAGCCCATGAGGGCGAACTGATGCAGGTGATGCGGCTCGCAATCGACGTTGGCACCGAGGTCGAGCATGTAGGTCGGGCCGTTCTTCTGGTTCGGCAGGATGGTGCAGATGGCGGGGCGGTCCACGCCCGGCAAGGTCTTGAGCACATAGCGTGAAACCGCCATCAGGGCACCGGTATTGCCGGCCGAAACGCAGGCGGCAACGCGTCCCTCTTTCACCAGGCTGATTGCCACGCGCATCGACGAATCCTTCTTGCGGCGCAAGGCAACTTCGAGTGGATCGTCCATGGTGATGACTTCGGAGGCTGCCACCACCGACAGGCGCGGGTGGTCCTGTGCCTTGAGTTTTTGCAGTTCCGCTGCGATCGGGCCGGGCAATCCGACCAGGACCAGCTCAGCCTGCGGCTCGCTGTTGACGAAGGACAGCGCGGCTGGAACAGTGACCGAAGGGCCATGATCGCCGCCCATGCAGTCGATGGAAATTTTTATTGTCATTGTTGGCATCTAGGGCATCAACACGCACATTATGCAATAGATTCGGCACCGTGGACCACGCCAGCCGCACGTGCCTCGTTTATCGCATTGCCTATAACTTACCGTGCAACACGACGGCAACTGCATAGCAGACCCGGTGGCCGGACCATTGCCGGCAGCGATGAAGTCAGTGCAGGCAGGCACGCCGATGAGCGCACCTGAGGAGAAAGCATGAAAAAAGCGGCGCCAAGTCGAGACTCGTCACGCCGCTTTGGCCTACCAACCAGCAACGATTATTCGTCGTTTTTGGTTTTCAATACTTTACGGCCGCGATAGAAACCGTTCGGGCTGATGTGATGACGCAGATGGGTTTCGCCAGTCGTTGGCTCGATGGCCGTTGCCGGGGCAGTCAGGAAGTCGTGCGAACGATGCATGCCACGCTTGGAGGGGGATTTCTTGTTTTGCTGAACAGCCATGATAACTCCTAAACCTAAAGTTCTTGAATTTTAACATACCGGTCTGGAGGTCCAAACCGGCAATCGTACCCTGATAGTATTTCCTGCCACTGCACACAGTATGGTTCAGCGTGTGGGCAGCGCCGAGTACTGTCTTGAAACCTGAGTCAGTCCCGGCACTGCAGGCCAGGACTGTTTCATCAAACATTGCTGCTTATTCTTTTTTCAAACTCTTGAGGATGGCGAACGGCGATGGCTTTTCGCTGCCGGCCAGCAGTTCCTGCGCCTCGGGATCCGGACAGACGTCATGCATGGGCGCGAGAGGCAAGGCCAGCAAGGCGTCATCCTCGATCAGGGCCAGCATGTCGAAACTTTTCGAGCCAACGATGACATCGATCGATTCATCGTCGATCATTTCCTCGATATCGTCTGCCTTGCCTTCATCAGCGGCCAGGATCAGCGTTGTATCCGAATCGATATCGAATGGCAGGCTGCCGAGGCAGCGCTGGCAGCGCAAGTGCACATGGCCTGCCACGTGCATTTTCAGCTGGGCATTGCCGTATTTATCCGTGCCGCCCTGCAGTGCCCATTCAAGGGTACCGCTTTCGTCGGCCAGCTCTTCCTTGAGCCTCTCGAGCTCGCCCACGGCCAGTGTGCCTTCACGACTGTCATTGAGACGACTGAACTCAAAGGCGTCGATGCGAAAACCATTCATATGCTTAGCCGAACCCGGAAAACCTGAGATAATAGCAGGGTTTTCTCTTACAAGTCAAAGCCTTGCAAACTTTTCAGTATCAAACACCCAACATATCCATGTTGCCGCGCCTGATCCTTGCATCGAGCTCCATCTACCGCCGGGAATTGCTGGCGCGGCTCGGATTTGCCTTCGAGGTGTCGTCGCCCGGCATCGATGAAACGCCGCTGCCGCATGAAGCGCCGCAGGACACGGCACTGCGCCTGGCCCAGGCCAAGGCCGGCGTGATTGCCGCGCGTGAACCGGCAGCACTGGTGATCGGTTCCGACCAGGTTGCCACCTTGAATGGCCAGCAGATCGGCAAACCCGGCACGCACGAACGGGCGCTGGCGCAGTTGATGAGCATGCGCGGCCAGAGCGTGGTCTTCCACACCGCCTTGTGCCTTGCCGATGGCCGCGATGCGTCGGTGCAAAGCGAGAATGTGCAGACCACGGTGCGGTTTCGCCACTTGCCCGAGGCCGAGCTCGATGCCTATCTGCAGATTGAAAAACCGTATGACTGCGCCGGCAGCGCCAAGAACGAGGGTCTGGGCATCGCCCTGATCGAAAGCCTGGAGAGCAGCGACCCAACTGCATTGACCGGCCTGCCACTGATTGCATTGTGTTCCATGCTGCGCCGCGCCGGCTTGCCGTTTTTTGGCAGGCAGCCTGCGGCGAATGCAGGCTCACCGCGCTGTTTCTGACCCCACTTCCACTCCATCATGCCCGGTATTCTTTACCTCGTTCCCAACACCCTGGGCCCAACCGACGCCCAGCACGCCGACCCATTGGGTTTGGTCATTCCAGTCCAGGTGCAGGCGCTGACCGCCGGGCTCGATTACTTCATCGCCGAAAACGCCAAGACCGCGCGGGCGTTTTTGAAAGTGGTGTCGCTGACTCACCCATTGATCAAGCCGTTGCAGGAGATCCGCTTCGGCACGCTGGATGTGAACACGGATGGCAGCGCCTTGCCGGCCTTGCTGGCGCCTTTGCTGGCCGGGCAGGATGCCGGCTTGATTTCCGAAGCCGGCGTGCCGGCAGTGGCCGATCCGGGCGCCAACCTGGTGCGGCTGGCGCATCAACAAGGCATCAAGGTAAAGCCATTGGTCGGCCCCTCATCGCTGCTGCTGGCAGTCATGGCCAGCGGATTGAGTGGCCAGAGTTTTGCCTTCAACGGTTATCTGCCTGTCGACCCCGAAGCGCGAGGCAAGCGCATCAAGCTGCTGGAGGAGCGCTCCAGGCAAGACAGGCAAACCCAGCTGTTCATTGAAACGCCGTATCGCAACATGGCGTTTCTCGACGCATTGGTAAAATTTTGCCAGCCTGGCACCTTGATCACGGTGGCTACCGACCTGAGCCTGGCCAGTGAATCGGTACGCACGCTGACTGCGGCAAGCTGGAAGCGCGAACTGGCCGGCGGCAAGGCACCCGATTTCCACAAGAAGCCAACGGTGTTCCTGTTCTTGAGCGGTGTGTGAGCCCTGGCTCGCCCAAGCAGCATCGCACTCATCTTCCACACACCGGTTCCCTGTCATGACCCTCGGCATCTGGCTCACCTTCATCATCGCTGCGTCCATCATCGCCATTTCTCCCGGATCAGGAGCGGTATTGTCCATGTCGCACGGGTTGAGCTATGGCGTCAAGCAGACGACTGCCACCATCCTTGGATTGCAGGCGGGATTGCTGTCCATCCTGGTGGTTGCCGGCGCCGGCGTTGGCTCGCTCCTGCTGGCCTCTGAAACGGCGTTCAATATCGTCAAGACCGTCGGCGCACTGTATCTGATTTACCTGGGCGCCAGCCAGTGGCGCGCCAAGGCCGAGGTGCCGCCGCAGACATCGGCGCAAACGGAGGGAGCGGCTGGCCAAGGCAGAATCCCCAGCAGGAAAAAACGCTTCCTGCTGGGTTTCTTCACCAATGCCACCAATCCCAAGGGCATCATCTTCATGGTTGCGGTACTGCCGCAATTCATCACGCCCACCGCCCCGCTGCTGCCCCAGCTCGCCATTCTGGCTCTCACCATGTGTACCATCGACTTGCTGGTCATGCACAGCTATGCCTACGCTGCCTCGGCCATGCAGCATTTTTTCCGCAACGAAAACGCAGTCAGGAAACAGAACCGGTTTTTCGGTGGCGTGTTGATGGCGGTGGGAGCAGGCTTATTTTTCGTCAAGCGTACGGCATGACACTGGCATCAATGCTCGCAGCGAAAAGGAACCCGCCTGGCGCCAGCGCATGATGAGCCACAAACAGCGGCCTGGAATGCGCAAAACGGCGGAACGCAAGCGCGCCGCCGTTTTGCAGTGCCCACCTGGGGCGTAAAACGGGAATTCCAAGAATTCCCAGCCTCGCATCGTCGATGCAGAGAATGTAATTGGCGCCTGGACACAGTGTTCGCGATTGAACTCCTTTCGTTGTCAGGACCGACCACACTTTCACTATAGGCGAGATCGAAAAAAGCGCAAGGTAAATATCGACCTTGTTCACAAAAACTTATTTCATCAGTAACGTTCCGCGATCCAGCAGTGCCTTCGCCGCACCACCACCGACGGAGGCGCCAAATTTTTTCAGCACCCGCTCCGACAAACCTTCTTCACGGGTATAGTCGACGATTTCTTCCGACTTGAAAATATCGCGCGCCACGCTGTCGACCGTTCCGAAGCCATCGGCCAATCCCATGTCGATGGCCTTGGCACCGCTCCAGAACAAACCAGTGAACATTTCCGGCGTTTCCTTCAGGCGCTTGCCGCGGCCGGTGCGCACCACATCGATGAACTGCTGATGAATTTCGGCCAGCATCGACTTGGCATATTCGGACTGCTTCTCCGATTGCGGGCTGAATGGATCGAGGAAACCCTTGTTTTCGCCGGCGGTGAGCAAACGCCGCTCGACCCCTAGCTTGTCCATCAAGCCGGTGAATCCAAAACCATCCATCAACACGCCAATGGAACCGACGATGCTGGCCTTGTTGACGTAGATCCGGTCGGCGGCAGCGGCAATGTAGTATCCCCCGGAAGCACACATTTCATCGACCACGACATACAAGGGCTTTTGCGGATAGATCTTGCGCAGGCGAATCATTTCATCGCTGATGATGCCTGCCTGCACAGGACTGCCACCCGGACTGTTGATGCGCAGGATGATGCCCACCGAATTCGCGTCGGCATAGGCTTTGTTCAAGGCCGGCACGACCGACTCGGCCGCACCGCTGCCGTGGCCCGACTCGATGGTGCCATCGATATCGATGAGCGCAGTATGGGTCGTGGTGACTTCCATGTCGGTGCCCTTGAAGTCGAATGCCATCCAGATGCCGAACAAGACCAGCGCCAACAGGACGAAACGGAAAAAGATCGCCCAGCGACGCCTGGAGCGCTGCTCGGCCAGCGTGGCAAATGCCAGCTTTTCCAGGATCTCGCGCTCCCACCCTTCTTTTTTCACCGGGACACCAGCAGCCAGTGCCGCATCCGCCGCAGCTGCCGGCATTGGTTGCGGGCCCAGATAGTCATCAGTCATTGTATTTGCTCGTTAAATTGGGAATCACGCGGGGTGCAGCAACATCGATGCCGCAGGCAGTCCTGGTTCATGCGGGCGCTTGCCGACGAAGCAACGCATCCTGCAAGCACTGCCTTGCCTGCCGGCCCGGCCAGCGGCTGCCAACCGGCTTCAGGCATTCGCATTGAGCCAGGCATGCAGCGCCGGCACCGAACTGGCGGAATACAAGGGCGCCAGCGCCAGCAACTCGGCTTCCAGATGAGCGCCATACTGCACGCCCACGCCCAGTGCGCCAGCATTGAGCGCCATTTGCAGATCATGCGTAGTATCGCCGATCATGACGGTGCGTTTCATGTCCTGGCCGAGTTCGCGCGTGAGTTCTTGCAACATTGCTGGATGTGGCTTGGAAAATGTCTCATCGGCGCAACGCGTGGCGTCGAACAGCGAGGTCAGCTTGACGCTGTCGAGTGCACGCGACAGGCCGACGCGGCTCTTGCCGGTGGCTACGGCAAGGAAGTAACCCTGTTGCGACAAGTCCGCCAGCATCTCGCGCACCCCCTCGAACAGCACCAGATCCTGGTCCTGCGCCAGGTAGTGGTGGCGGTAGCGTTCCACCAGCCGGTCCTGCAGGCGCGGGTCCATGTCCGGCACGGCCAGCCGCAATGCTTCGCCCAGACCCAGGCCGATGACATGGGAAGCGGTTTTCTGGTCCGGCACGGCCAGGCCCAGATCGCGCGCGGCGGCCTGGATGCATTTGACGATGGTTGCCGTACTGTCCATCAAGGTGCCATCCCAATCGAAGACGATCAGGTCGAATTGTTTTCTTGCCATCATGACCGGCAGCACAACTGCCGACTCCTGTAATGTAGATTGGTTCAGGCCGAGGCCAGGGTTTGCAGGAAACGCTCGCACTCTGCCGGCAGCGGCGCATTCAATGTCACCGGCTTGCCGGAATCCGGATGGGTGAAGGTGATCTGGTGTGCATGCAGGAACATGCGCTTGAGCGCAGCACGGTTGCCATCGGCCTTTTGCAATGCGCGGTTGAGGGCAAAGTCGCCGTATTTGTCATCGCCGGCAATGGCATAGCCCGAGGATGAGAGATGCACACGAATCTGATGGGTGCGGCCGGTCTTGAGCTCGGCCTCCAGCAAGGCGTACTCGCGGTACTTGCGCAGCAAATTGAAAACGGTGTGCGAGGCCAGGCCGTCGGCTTGCACACGGACGCGCCGCTCGCCATCGGGGGCATTGTATTTGAACAGCGGCAGGCGAATGTGCTCGCGCTTGTTTTTCCAGTCGCCATGCACCAGCACCAGATAACGCTTGTCGAGCAAGCCTTCGCGAATCTGTTCATGCAGATTGGTCAGCGCCGAGCGTTTTTTTGCCAGCAGTAAAATGCCTGAGGTATCGCGGTCCAGTCGATGCACCAGCTCGAGGAACTTGGCATCGGGCCGCGCAGCGCGCAATTGTTCGATGACGCCATAGCTGACTCCCGAGCCGCCATGCACGGCCGTGCCGGCCGGCTTGTCGATCACCAGCATGTGGCTGTCTTCAAGCAGGATCCTGAACTCGGCGCCGGGCGCCGCCGCATGCACCGCTTTTTCAGCGATGCGCATCGGCGGCAGGCGCATCACATCGCCAAGTTCGAGCCGGTAGGTCTGGTCGATGCGGCCCTTGTTGATGCGCACTTCACCGGAACGCAAGACCCGATAGACATGACTCTTCGGCACGCCTTTGAAGTGACGCAACAGATAGTTGTCAATGCGCTGGCCGACCTCTTCCTCGGTGATCGTCACCAGCTGGACTTGCTGCAGAATGCCGCCGGCGCGGGGCGCTTTCACCCCGGCCGCAGGGGCAGATTCTGGATTTGCTGCCGGGTCCCCGGAAAAGCTCGCTAAGTCCTTCATTTTTAAATATAATTGTTTCACAGCGGTTACAAGACCGCTGTTGGTGTAAGAATAAAAAGCACATTCTACACAGGGGCGTGTCCATCGGCCTGGCCAATTGCGCAAATACGATGGAAAAGATGTGCATGCAGCATGCTGCGCGAGTCGAGGTTGCACCGTCGTTGTAATCGGATGGCGCGGCAGCATGCTGGATGTGGATGTCAGGAACAAAAGGATAAGTCTGGCCAGCGCTGCGGCCCCGCCGCAATGCGCTTGCCAGTTGATGTGGTTTGACCGGCATGACGAGACTGCTAAACGCTGGCGCAGGCTCCTGGGAGCCTGCTCCCCTGGTCGCTCTGCCTGCGGCGAAATGCCCCGGGCAGCGCCGCCCCTGCCCGCCGCCTTGAATGCCGCCCGACGCGCCCGACACTGTCGGCGCGAATGCTGCGGCACAGGCGTAAGCTCGGCATGACCGGTTGTCAACATCCGCGCCCGTTGCGGCGCCTGCGCACTAGCGCGGGCTGGCCGCGCGATTGTGCATTCCCTCTCTCCCTGCGTCCCATCCTCGCATGCATCCCGTGTATGTATGCCGTCACCGTTCGCCAGGAGCGCCGGCGCCGGCATCAAGGATGACCTGAAAATGGTCATGGAGCGAAAAAATGAAACGCATGTTGTTCAACGCCACGCAGCAGGAAGAATTGCGCGTGGCGATCGTCGATGGTCAAAAGCTCATCGACATCGATATCGAAACCACCGGGCGCGAACAGCGCAAATCCAACATCTACAAAGGCGTCATCACCCGCATCGAACCGTCGCTGGAAGCCTGCTTCGTCAACTACGGCGAGGAACGCCACGGCTTCCTGCCGTTCAAGGAAGTCGCCCGCACCTACTTCAAGGAAGGCGTCGATGTGCGCACCGCCTCGATCAAGGAAGCCTTGCGCGAGGGCCAGGAAATCATGGTCCAGGTGGAAAAGGAAGAGCGCGGCAACAAGGGCGCGGCACTGACGTCGTTCGTTTCGCTGGCCGGGCGCTATTTGGTGCTGATGCCGAACAATCCGCGTGGCGGCGGTGTGTCGCGCCGCGTCGAAGGCGAAGACCGCCAGGAACTGCGCGAAACCATGGACAAGCTCGACCTGCCAACCGGCATGTCGGTGATTGCCCGCACCGCAGGCATCGGCCGCAATGTTGATGAACTGCAGTGGGATTTGAACTATTTGATGCAGCTCTGGCGCGCCATCGAAGGCGCCGGCGGCTCGGCCACCGGCGCCTTCCTGATCTACCAGGAATCGTCGCTGGTGATCCGCGCCATCCGCGATTACTTCCAGCCCGACATCGGTGAAATCCTCATCGACACCGACGACATCTATGAACAGGCCCAGCAGTTCATGAGCCATGTGATGCCGGACATGGTGCATCGGGTCAAGCGCTACCGTGACGACGTGCCGCTGTTCTCACGCTTCCAGATCGAGCACCAGATCGAAACCGCTTACTCGCGCACCGTGCCGCTGCCTTCGGGCGGCGCCATTGTCATCGATCACACCGAGGCACTGGTCTCGGTCGACGTCAACTCGGCGCGCGCCACACGCGGCAGCGACATCGAAACCACGGCGCTCAACACCAATCTGGAAGCAGCCGATGAAGTGGCGCGCCAGCTGCGCCTGCGCGATCTCGGCGGTTTGATCGTGATCGATTTCATCGACATGGAAAACACCAAGAACCAGCGCGAAGTCGAAACCCGCCTGAAAGATGCACTGCATTTCGACCGTGCACGCGTACAGATGGGCAAGATCTCGCGGTTCGGCCTGATGGAATTGTCGCGCCAGCGCCTGCGCCCTTCCCTGTCGGAAGGCAGCCACGTCACCTGCCCGCGCTGCAACGGCACCGGCCATATCCGCGATACCGAATCCTCGGCATTGCAGGTCTTGCGCATCATCCAGGAAGAGGCCATGAAGGAGAACTCCGCCTCGATTCATGTGCAGGCACCGGTCGATGTCGCCGCCTTCCTGCTCAATGAAAAGCGCGGCGAAATCCTGAAGATCGAAACCCGCCACCGGGTCTCGGTGATCCTGATTCCGAACAAGCATCTGGAAACCCCGCACTACAAACTCGAACGCATCAAGCTCGACGATGTGCGCCTGGAAGAAATGCAGGCCAGCTATGCAATGGCCGAGGAAGCCGATACCGACATCAGCTATGCCAAGCGGCAAAAAGAGGAAGTCAAGCCACGCCAGGAAGCCATGGTCAAGACCATCACGCCGGACCAGCCGGCGCCTGTCGTCGAGCGCAAGGTAGCGCCTGCGGTGGCCGCCAGCGTGCCGGTTCCGGTTGCGCCGGTGGCGGAAGAAAGTTTCCTCGGCAAATTGTGGAACCTGTTGCGTGGCAAGGCGCCTGAACCGGTTGCCGCCCCCGCACCCGCCGTCGTGGTCGAAGTCCCTGCCGCCAACCGTGAACGCAGCGAGCGCACTGCGCGTGGCGGCAATGCCCAGCGTGGACGCTCGCGCGGCGGCCGTGGCGGTCGGGACCGCGGTGAGGAACGCGATGGCAGCAAGCCGGAAGGCCGTGAAGACGCCTTGCGCGTTGCACCAGCCCAGGGCCAGTCGCTGCAAGCAGGCGTGGGCGTGGCGCCGGTGCCGGCGGCACGGCCACCGCGCCCGCCACGCGAGCCGCGCGAAGCACGTGAACCGCGCGAGCCGTCGGCGCCCAAGGAAGCACGCGAACCGCGTGAAGCAGGCGAAGGCCGGCGCGAGCGCCCGCCACGTCCACCGCGGGAGGAACGCAAGGAAGCACTGGTGGAAAACAGCCGTGAGGAAGCCTTGCTGCCAGGTGGACTGGCCGCTGGTGCCGCAGCTGGCCTGGCAGGCGGCAGCACCGCCGTTGCCGCAGTGACGCGACAGGCTGAAAACGATATCGAGAGCGAAGGCGAGGAAGCCGGCAACGAAGGTGTGGAAGTCAACGCCGACGGTGAAGAACAGCCGCGTCGTCGCCGCCGTCGTGGTGGGCGCAACCGCAATCGCCGCGAACGTGAGCCTGGCGAAGCAGGCGAAGCCGGTGAAGAAATGGAAGGCACGGAAAACCTTGCAGCCGATACGGAGCAAAGCCGCAAGAATGCCGAGCGCCTCATCAACGGTCCGGACGTTGCCCCTGGCGTCTCCACGCTCACTTCCGTGATTGCCGCGCCGACATCGGCCCAGGAAGTGGCATTCTCGCCGGAACTTGCGCAGCAGATCGCCCGCGAAAGTGCCCAGCATGATGCCTCATCACGTGAAGCGGTTGCCTTTGCGGCACCGGCCAGTTCGTCGACGCGCTTTGAACCGGTGTTCGACGACGCCGTCAAATCGTCGATGCTGGCCGGCGCAGCGCCAGCGGT
The DNA here is from genome assembly GCA_050954505.1 of Janthinobacterium lividum. Classification (GTDB taxonomy): domain Bacteria; phylum Pseudomonadota; class Gammaproteobacteria; order Burkholderiales; family Burkholderiaceae_D; genus JAQGMO01. Next base: position 6,462 of record JBPBPY010000245.1, on the reverse strand, counting down.
GCACGATGCAGGGACGCAGGCGGTGCCTGATGCAGTGCCGCAGGCGGTGCACGATGCAGTACCGCAAGCGGTCCATGCCGAAACTTCGCATGCCGATGTGACGGCAACTGAAGCCGCCGCACCAATGCCACCTTCGGGTTTTGAAGACGAGCTTGCCAGTGCAGCGCCCGGCTTGACCGAGGCGCCAACGCAGCCATCGTTTGCCGCCGTTGAGCATGTGCAAGCCGCGCATGCTGTGGTGGCAGCGAGCGAAGTTGCGCTGCCGTCACCCGTGGCCGAGGTCGACAATGTTGCGGCCGCCCTGGAAAGCGCTGAACCAGTGCAAGCCAGCCAGCCGGTGGAAGTCGAAGCGACAGTGCAGCAGCCTGCGCAGGACAAGCCAGCCGCTGCAGCACCGCAGGCAGCGTGGCCTGAAACTGCCGGCGCAGCCGGGTTCGACCAGGCTGCTGTACCGGCAGCATCCGAAGCCACAGCCGGCACGCCGGCAACTGCCCCGGCGCCGGTCCTGGCAAGCCCTGTAGTGGAGCCACTCAAGCCGGAAGCGCTTGACGAAGTCCTCAATTCGGCCGGCCTGACACTCGCTGTCACCGACCCTGCCAAGCTGCGTGCAGCGCAGGAAGCTGCAGCGCATTATGCGCCGCCGCCACGGGTGCCACGCGAACGCAAGCCGCGTCCTGTCGTTGCCGCCGATCCCCTGGTTCAGGTGGAAACGCAACGCGACTGACCAGCGGCCCACCGGCGACCGGGAAGCCGCCGGGGCGCCCATCGGTTGCCTGCGGGTTGCCTACGGGTCGCCCCCGGGTGCCTCCCCCCCAAAGCGCACTGTTTGCGCTGCAGCGGAACTGCAGACCCTGGGTCTGCAGTTCCGCTGCAGCGTCAACAGTGCGCTTTTTTCATGCCTGCTTGCGCCCTCTCACGTGCCCGGACGCAGTGGCCGGGGCCGGCCGTGGCATAATGATTCCATGACCAAACGCATCATCCACGTTGCCGATCATCGCTTTTTACAAGCGGTGCCGCTGGTGCCTGCCCACCTGGCGGCGCCAACCGGCAACCTGCGGGACCAGCTGGAGCGGCCGCTGCACGACTTGCGTATTTCCGTCACCGACCGCTGCAATTTTCGCTGCGTTTATTGCATGCCCAAGGAAACCTTCGGCAAGGATTACGCATTCCTGCCACAGTCTGCCATGCTGTCGTTTGAAGAAATCACCCGGCTGGCGCGGCTGTTCATCGAACACGGGGTGGAAAAAATTCGCCTGACCGGTGGCGAACCGCTGCTGCGCAAACATCTGGAAAAACTGGTCGGCATGCTGGCCCGCTTGCCTACGCCGTCAGGCCGGCCACTCGATCTGACCCTGACGACCAATGGCGCCCTGCTGGCGCGCCGAGCCCGTGCCCTGGCCGACGCCGGCTTGTCGCGCGTAACCGTGTCGCTTGACGCCCTGGATGAAACCACCTTTCAGCGCATGAACGATGTCGATTTTCCAGTCGCTGACGTGCTGCGCGGCATTGAGGCGGCCCAAGCGGCCGGGCTCGGTCCGGTAAAGGTGAACATGGTTGTCAAACGCGGCTTGAACGAACAGGAAATCGTGCCGATGGCGCGCCATTTCAAGGACACGCTGGTCATCCTGCGCTTCATCGAATACATGGATGTCGGTGCCAGCAATGGCTGGAAACTCGACGAAGTCATTCCTTCGGCCGAGGTGGTACGCCGTATCGATGCCAGCATGCCGCTCGAAGCGCTGGCGCCCAACTATGCCGGTGAAACCGCCAGCCGCTGGCGTTACCGCGATGGCGGCGGCGAGGTCGGCATGATTTCCAGTGTCACCGGCGCGTTCTGCGGCAGCTGCACGCGCGCACGATTGTCGACCGAAGGCAAACTGTTTACCTGCCTGTTCGCCAGCGCAGGCAGCGACTTGCGCGGCTTGCTCAGAAGCGGCCGCAGCGATGCCGAAATCAGCGGCGCCATCGGCCAGCTCTGGCAGCGCCGCAGTGACCGCTATTCCGAACAGCGCCTGGCCGCAACCAGCATGGCCGCGCCTTTCGAAGGCCAGGCGCGGCGCGTCGAGATGTCCTACATCGGCGGTTGAACATGTCCTTCGAGGCTGCGGTTACAGAACACCAGTCGGTCAGCGTGATGCAGGTGACGGACCTTGTCCGCTCTGCCGTGACAGCGCTGGAAGACACCGAGGTGCTGCCGCTGAAACAGGCCCTGGACCGGGTGCTGGTCGAGGACGTCATTTCGCCCATCGATGTCCCGGCCCATGACAATTCCGCCATGGATGGCTACGCCCTGTGCGCCGATACCTTGCCGCCTGCCACGCAGTGCAGTGGCGCTGGCGGCGGACAGCCGGCAATGGTGCTGCTGCGGGTGGCTGGCACGGCACTGGCCGGTCGGCCATGGCAGGGAACACCTGGCAGCGGCGAATGTGTGCGCATCATGACCGGCGCAGTGATGCCGCGAGGCTGCGACACCGTGGTGGCGCATGAATCGACCACCGCCGTGGCTCCGGCAACGGGTTTGCCGTCTCCGGTTTCACCGTCTTTACCGGCCTTGCTACCAGCGCTGCATCGGCCATCGTCGCTTGCGCCGGCGGCTGCACCGGCAGCGCCGGCAGCGCCGGCAGCCCCTGCCATGATCGGTTTTGCCGCCGGCACCGTGCAGGCAGGCGACAACCTGCGCCGCCGTGGCGAGGACCTGGCCGTTGGACAGCTTGCTCTGCGTGGAGGCCGGCGCCTGACCCCGGCCGACCTGGGTTTGCTGGCTTCGCTGGGTATTGCCGAGGTCCGCGCAGGGCGACGCTTGCGGGTGGCGTTTTTTTCCACTGGTGATGAATTGCTCAGCCCAGGTGAACCAGCCGTGCCAGGCTGCATCTACGACAGCAACCGCTACACCATCCATGGAATGCTGCAGCGCCTGGGGTGCGAGCTGATCGACATGGGCCGGGTGGCAGACCAGCCCGATGCCCTGGAAGCGGCCATGCGCACGGCCTGCAGTCAAGCCGATGTGTTGATCACCTCCGGCGGTGTGGCCGCAGGCGAAGCCGACCACACCCGCGCGGTCATGGCCCGCCTGGGCAGGCAGGAGATGCACTTCTGGAACATTGCCATGCGGCCCGGTCGACCGATGGTGTTTGGCAAAATTCATGCAAGCGGTGGAAATGGCAGCGCGGCTGCCGGCACGGATGGCCAGGCGCTGCAGCACGACAGCGCCTGGCTGTTCGGATTGCCCGGCAATCCGGTGGCGGTAATGATCAGTTTTCATTTCCTCGCCCGGCCGGCATTGCTGCGGATGATGGGCTGTACCGATAGCGAACCCTTGCTGCTGAAACTTCCTGCCGCCGCGCCCATGCGCAAGCAGCCCGGGCGCACCGAGTACCAGCGCGGCATCATCGGCACCGATGAACAGGGCCGGCAACTGGTGCGGCTGTCAGGCGCCCAGGGTTCCGGCATCCTGCGCTCGATGTCGCAAGCCAATTGCATCATCGTGCTGCATCATGACCAGGGGCCGGTTGCTGCCGGCGACTTGATCGATGTGGTCCTGCTCGCAGGCCTGGCCTGAGAGATTGGCAAACCGCAGTACGATCCTTTGGGCAACCAGGCTTTACAAAACAAGCTGTTTGCAAGCAACCTGCGATGGCCAGGCAGGCGGTCCATTTTTACGTAATGAATGAACAAATTCAGCGGTGCCGTTACAAATGTCGACATTGTCAACTTCAAACGGACTCCGCCATGAATACTGTTTCTGCCGTTGCAGAATCTAAACGAAGAAGTTTCCACGTCGACGATCAGTCGACCATTGTCGACGCACATCAATGGCTTGGTGATCAAGAAAAATTTGATTATGTTGCTGCTTCGATCGACGACAGAAAGCCATGCATCAAATTGAAGACGCGTCCAGACGGCAGCGATGCGCTTGGCCGCTTCCTGTTGTCTGCGGCCGTCAGCGTCATGCTGCGCAATGCCGATGGGCTGCCCGATTTTCAGGATGACAAACTGCGCATCGTGCATGCGGTTGAACCCGACAATGGCGATGTGCAGGTAGGCACGCTGCTGTTTGCCACCCAGGGCTACGTCAACAGCGAAACACTGCGGCGCCTGGCGCGCAACGGTTTTTCCGCAGTATGGGAAGACAAGGAGGCCAGCTTGCGGAGCATCATCGGTGCAAATGCCTATCGTGTCATCCGCACGGTGCTGGCGCACTTGCCGCACGATATTGCCGATGTCGAAGATGATGCGCAGGTTTCTCAAATGATCCGCAGTGCACTGGGCGTTTTGAGCGAAGAGGTGGAAACAAATCAAATGCGTTTTGCGCTCGGCGCCTGTCTTGACGGTACCGCTGCATCGCCCGCCTTGAACCTGTCAAACAGGATGCAGCGCCTGTTCGAATTCATCCGCGCCGAGCTGCCGGCTCGCGTGCCCCTGGTTGACAGTGAGCGGGAAGCTGCGCAACAGCAACTGCAGCCGCAACTGCAACTGCAACCGCAGCCGCAGCCGCAGCTTGGCAGCCTTGGTGAGCCGGCCGCCGAAGCGCAAGCGCAACACGCACCGGCCATGGCCAGCGCCCAGGTCCTACGGTTGACGCCGAAAATGCCCAGCCCGCCGTTGTCACCGATCACGTTGAGCAATGCGGCGCACGGCATCGGCGAGAACGGCGCTCACGCCGGCTCCGACGCCTCGCCAATCGTCAAGAAAATCAAACGCCTTTCGCAGCAGCGGGCAGCAAAAAAAACCCGACGCCGGCAGAAAGGGTTTTCCATGGAGTTGCCGGCGCTGCACAACGACGATGACGCCACCGCCATGACCATCGAGGTCAGCAAAAACAGAGCGGCGGCAGGCACGGCGCCGCGCAAGTCGCAGGATGACAGCGCCATCGCGGAATTGTCCCGTGGCCGCGACAAGCAAACGCGCCGCAGCCGCACCGGTGAAAATCTTCCCGGCTCGCCAGCCAGGAACCTGGCTGAAGCCGGCGCTGTCGACAGCACCGGCGAAGGAAAACGCAGCGCCCCGGTCAAGCGCCGCTACAGCAAGAAACGCCATCGTCTGCTCAAACTCATTCCAAAAACACGCCAGGCCAAACCTGTCGGCAACATTCAGGAAAAAAGCCCGCGCCACCTTTCCCATCTGGACATGCTGGCCCAGGTACCGAACCAGATCAAACAAACCTTTGCGCCCGTGAGCTGGAATATTCTCGAAACCATGTTTGGTGAAATGGCAACGATCGAGCGCTTCAACCGGATTGCGTCGACCACGGGCAAGGTCGTCAATGAAGACCTGGTTCGGCAAACGCTAATGGAAAATGTGATCTCCCAATCCATGCAGATATTTTTTGGAGAATCCATCTTTGACCTCGATGCGGCGGTTCGCGAACTACTGGGCAAACTCCCGAAAATAACCGTGCTGACCGATTTTTCCCAAGAAAAAACGGATCAGAATTTCATCAAGCCGTCCAGGGAGGAAAAGGAACCTGCCAGCCGGTCCAACGGCTTGAGCAATACCGTGATCTTGAAAGAGAAATTCATCGAGCCGTCCAGGGAGGAAGAGGAATATGCCAGCCGGTTCAACGGCTTGAGCAATACCCTGATCCTGATTCAGAATGCGATAGCAAGACAGCTGGAGGAGGACGGAAGACAGGCCGAGCAAGGCGATACCATCCGTTCGGCGGCGCGGACCAACGGCAGAAGCTGAAGCGCCAAAGCGTGTCAGAGCTCGCCGGCCAGGCCGCTTTCGCTACCAAGCAGTTTTTCAGCCTCTTCCACCGGCAAGGACTCGACCGTTTTGAGTTTGCGGGTCATTTGCCGGCTGCGCGTTTCTGCCTGCTCGATATTGCGCGCCGCTTTTTCCAGGGTCAACCGGGTGGCTGCCAGCACGTCGCCAAACTTGCCAAACTCGGTCTTGACTGCACCGAGAACCTGCCAGACTTCCGAAGAGCGTTTTTCCAGCGCCAGCGTGCGAAAGCCCATCTGCAAACTGTTGAGCAAGGCTGCCAGTGTCGAAGGCCCGGCAATGCTGACCCGGCAGGCACGCTGCACGTCATCGGCCAGGCCGGGACGGCGCATGACTTCGGCGTACAAGCCTTCGGTTGGCAAAAACAGGATGGCAAAATCGGTGGTCAGCGGTGGCGACAGATATTTCTCGGAAATGGTCTTCGCTTCCAGCCGCACGGCGCGCTCGAGCTCGCGCCCGAACACTGCCACGCCTTCGGCGTCGGCACGCTCGGCGGCATCGACCAGACGCTCGTACTGTTCCTTGGGAAATTTGGCATCGATCGGCATCCACATCGGCAACGGTCCATCACCGTGGCCGGGCAGCTTGATGGCGAACTCGACCCGCTCGCCGGTGCCGGGAACGGTCTCGACATTCTTTGCATACTGGTCTGGCGTGAGCACCTGTTCCAGCAGCAGGCCAAGCTGCACTTCGCCCCAGGTGCCGCGGGTCTTCACATTCGTCAGCACCCGCTTGAGG
>JBPBPY010000224.1:0-18410 GCA_050954505.1 Janthinobacterium lividum | reverse complement strand
GCAACATCATATTGCGGGCGAATGCCGATGGCTCATCGGTGCGCCTGCGCGATGTGGCGCGCGTCGAAGTCGGCGCCCAAACCTACGACTTTCGCACCCGGCTCGACGGCAAGTTCAATGCCATGGTCGGCATCCAGCTGGCGCCGTCGGCCAATGCGCTGCAAGTCGCGCGTGCGGTGCGCGAACGGATGAATGAACTGTCGACCTTTTTCCCGCCCGGCGTGGTGCACGACATCCCCTATGACACCTCGCAGTTCGTGCAGATCTCCATCAATGAGGTCGTCAAGACGCTGCTTGAAGCCGCTGTGCTGGTCTTCGTGGTGATGTATGTGTTCCTGCAGAACCTGCGCTACACCATCATTCCCACCATTGTGGTGCCGATTGCGCTCATGGGCGGCTTCCTGGTGCTGTTCCTGTTCGGTTATTCGATCAATGTGCTGACCCTGTTCGGCATGGTGCTGGCCATCGGCATGCTGGTCGACGATGCGATCGTGGTGGTCGAGAATGTCGAACGCATCATGCGCGAGGAAGGCCTGGGGCCGCGCGAAGCCACCCGCAAGGCCATGGAGCAGATCACTGGCGCGGTCATCGGCATCACGCTGGTGCTGGTGGCGGTATTCATTCCCATGGCATTTTTTGCCGGCGCGGTCGGCGCCATCTACCGGCAGTTTTCCGTCACCATGGCAGCGATGATGGTGTTTTCCGCCGTGCTGGCGCTGACCTTGACGCCGGCATTGTGCGCCACGCTGCTCAAGGCCACGCCGCAAATCCAGCACTCGCATGAAGGACGCAGCCCGTTTGCATTGTTCAACCGCGGCATGGACCGCATGACGCTGCGTTATCGCGGCGTGGTGGGCCGCATGCTTGGCCGGCGCGGCCGCAGCATGGTGGCCTATGGCTTGATCGTGCTGGCAGCGGCTTTGATGTATGCGCGCTTGCCGGTGGCCTTCCTGCCGTCCGAAGACAAGGGCTTCATTCTCACCAATATCGAATTGCCGCCGGCGGCAAGCATGCATCGCACGCTCGACGTCATCGAGGAAATCGAGCAGCATTACCGAAGCGAAGCTGCGGTGGCGCGCACGGTGTCGATTGCCGGTTACAGCTTTTCCGGCAACGGCCTCAATGCCGGCATGATATTCCTGCCGCTCAAGGACTGGAGCGTGCGTGGCAGCGGTGACAGCGCCAATGCCATCGCCAGCCGCGCCACCGAACATTTTTCCCTTCTTCGGGACGCCCAGGTCTTCGCCGTCAATCCGCCTCCCCTGCCAGGACTGGGTTCAACCAGCGGCTTTTCCTTTCGCTTGCAGGACCGCGCCGGCCGGGGCCAGAACGCCATGATCGCCGCGCGCGACCAGCTCGTTGCGCTGGCGGCGAACAGTCCGGTACTGGCAGGCGTACGGCCGGAAGACCTGGAGGACACGCCACAACTGAACCTGGAAATCGATCGCGACAAGGCCAATGCCCTCGGCGTGAGCTTTGAAGAATTCAATCTCACCGTCTCCAGTTTGATGGGATCGACATACCTTGGCGATTTCCCCAGCCGCGGCCGCCAGGAACGCGTGATCCTGCAGGCCGATGCAGGTTTTCGGCTCACACCCGGGGACATCGGCCGGCTGCAGGCACGCAACGCCAGTGGCGTGATGGTGCCGCTCGATGTGTTTTCCAGCGCCAGCTGGAGCAGCGGCCCGGTGCAGCGTGTGCGCTACAACGGTTTCCCTGCCGTGCGAATGTCCGGCGAGGCGGCGCCAGGCTACAGCACTGGCGATGCGCTGGCCGAGATGGAAAACCTGGTGCGGCAATTGCCGGCAGGTTTTGGGTATGAATGGACCGGCCAGTCGCTGGAAGAAAAACAGTCGGGTTCTCAAGCGCCGGCCATGTTCGCCCTGTCGATACTGGCCGTGTTCCTGGTGCTGGCGGCGCTGTATGAAAGCGCGTCGATTCCTGTTGCCGTGCTGCTGGTGGTACCGCTGGGAATCATCGGCGCCTTGCTGGGCGCACTTGTGCGTGAACTGCCCAACGATGTGTACTTCAAGGTCGGACTGATCACCATCATCGGCCTGTCGGCCAAGAACGCCATCCTGATCATCGAGTTTGCCAAGGATGCCCAGGCGCGCGGCACCGGCTTGGTCGAAGCGACACTGGAAGCCGCAACCATGCGCTTGCGCCCCATCCTGATGACGTCGCTGGCATTCATCCTGGGCGTGCTGCCATTGGTGCTGGCCACGGGCGCAGGGTCGGCCAGCCAGCGCGCCATTGGCACCGGCGTGATGGGGGGAATGATCACGGCGACGGTGTTGGCGGTGGTGTTTGTGCCGGTGTTTTTTGTGGTGGTGCGGGGGTTGACCGGGTTTGGTCGAGGTGCAGGAAAAAGTGTTTGAGGGTGGTGGAAAAGCAGTGTTTCGGGCTATGCTATGAAAGAACCTCTTCCCTCGACTGGATATTGTTTATCAAGTTGAAAGACAAAAAACTTTTGGCGTACTACTGGAGCATTCATGCATCCTTAACTGTTTCGAAGCCTTCAGCAGTCTGCAAGACGTCCTCGATCAGATTGAAAATGATGCTGACGTCATCATGATTTAAAGACGCGACGCACCGGATGCAGTGGTAATGTCTTTCGACCGGTACAGCAGTCTGATGGAAACTGCCTACCTGCTTGGTTCACCAGCCAATGCTGTACACCTTGGCCAATCGATTGAACAACTGCGTGCGGGAAAAGCACAACCGCGGAAGTTAATGGACGGTAATCCCCCCAAGAATGAGGTGATGTAAAGCAGGCATCGCCCTTGGTCGTCCGCATCCGGGTTAAGAGATCCACTTCTGTGACATGCCTGCCGAGTTGATGTCGGAAGCAAGATCAGTATCGTAGAAGCCACAAAACAATTGACAATACTGCGGTTATAGCGCACCCAGCAGAATGCTGTTGCCGAGCGCATTACCAAAAGCCAATATTCGCATACCATCCCCCCTGTTCAAAGAGCCAACCATGCTGAAAAGCTACCACGGCAGTTGCCATTGCGGCGCCGTACGTTTCGAAGCCGATATCGATCTGGCAGCAGGCACAAATAAATGCAATTGTTCGATCTGCACCAAGACGCGCAACTGGAATGTGATCATCAAGCCGGCCGCGTTCCGCCTGTTGACCGATGAGGCGGCACTGGTCGATTACCAGTTCGGCGCCAGGGTGAGCCATCATCTGTTCTGCCGCCAGTGCGGGGTACGCGCATTCCATCGCGGCCATGTGAAAGAAGTGGGTGGCGACTATGTCGCAGTGCAGCTCGCGGCGCTCGATGACGCTGGAACTGATGAGCTGGCCAATGCGCCGGTACGCTACGGCGATGGACGCAACAACAATTGGGGCCAGGCGCCGGCAGATGTGCGCTGCTTGTGATGCAGGTAGACGGTCGAACTGCTGCGGACGGCCGCCTCAATTCGCCATACGCCGGTCTGGACCGGTCAAGTATGAATCGTTGGACAGCGCACTCTTGAATCCCTCGGTATCGATCGGGGCGCTCTGTTCCAGCAAGGGGCATGCGTCAAGGATCGATGCGCACCACATCGACAGCAAAGCCCCCTGATCAAACGGTCATTGCCACAGGATTCCACTGTCGATCATGGTTGCTGTAATCGGGCCTGGTTCAGGAGCGTGGAGAGCAACTGCGCGTTGCGGGTGGCGTAGCCATCATAGTCGTTGTTGAAATACACCCATATCCGCCTGGCACCGGAGGCCAGGATTCGCTGGCACCAGACGCCTAATTCCTCGGCTGAATAATCGTGCTTGTACCACTGCTTGACACCATGCAGCCGCAGGTAGATATCGTCCGAGGTCGTGACCAATTCATCAGGCAGGCGTGGTCCGCTGCATGAACAAAATATCGTGCCGGTCTTTCGGAAAGCGGCATACACGGTTTCGTTCCACCAGCTTGCGTGACGGAATTCGACCACGTTGCGGCGGGTATGGTCCAGCTGACCGAGAATGTTGTCCAGCCCGGCCTGCGAATAGTGAACGCTCGGCGGAAGCTGGAACAGGAAACATCCCATTTGCGCCCCCAGGAGATTGGCGATCAGGCCAAAATCCTTGACCAGGGTTTGCGTCTCTTCGAATTTCTTGATATGGGTGATGAGTTCGCAGACCTTGACCGTGTAGACGAATTCGCGCTCACCAGCTTGCTTGATCCAGGTTTTTACAGTGGCTTCGGTTGGCCAGGAATAAAAGGAGGCGTTGATTTCGACTGTCTTGAAATGCGCTGCATAATGGGAAAACCATTCGCTGGTTGGCATGTCCTGCGGATAGAAGTCATTGCGCCAGCGCCAGTAAAACCATCCTGAGCAACCGATGTGAATGTTGGTGTCGTCGGCCGAGGATTGGACTGGTGCCGGTGCTTGTGTTGGTAGTGGTACGGCGACTGATGTTGGTGCCGCTGCCGGCGTTGGTGCTGGTGTCGCTTCGGGTCCTGCTACCGACGATGCAGATGATGCGGCCAGCGCAGAATTGGCGGACGCCAGCGCGTGGTCTTCCTCAAGGCGCAAACGCAGCTTGTGCATTTTTTCTGCCCGCTTGACATTGGCCACCCGCTGTTTCTCGCGCCGCTCCGCACGCTTTCTTTTGCGCGCTTCTTTTGCCTCGAGCACCTCGACCGCCGTTTTTTCCATCACCGGTTCAGCAGAAGTCATGGGACACTCTGGCGCGCAAGAGACAGTGCCAACATCGCTTTGGGTTTCATATAAACAGTCCTGATCCAGAAATCGATGAAGCGCTCTTCGCCGGCGTTGGGTTTTGCCCGCCATGCAGGACACGGTGCCAAGCCCGACGCGCAGTCCTGCCCGGCATTACTTTACCAGCATGGACTCCAGCAACGCCATGGTGCGCGCCGTGGCACCACGCTGTTGCTCGGCAAATTTCAGACCCTGTTCGCCCATCGCCTGGCGCAAATCGTCATTGCGCAGCAAGGTATTGGCCTGGCTGAACATGGCATCGGCATCGACCACCCGAACCGCTGCACCTGCCGCAATGGCATCGGTGGTGATGGTGCCGAAGTTGAAGGTATGCAGACCAATGATCACAGGCTTGCCCAATGAGCACGCCTCGATCAGGTTTTGACCGCCGAGTGGCAGCAGGCTGCCGCCAATGAAGGCAAGATCGCAGGCTGCCAGATAGGCAAACATTTCACCCATCGAGTCGCCGAGCAGAACCGCCACATCGGCTGGCAGGTCTACTTGCCTGAGTGTGGAGCGCCGCTGGATCTTCAACCCTTGGGACTGCACCAGCATCGCCACTTCGTCGAAACGCTGCGGATGCCGCGGCACGATGACCAGCAGCAGATTGTCGATCATTACGCTACCCTGCCCGCGCAGCGCCTCGAGGATCAAGACCTCCTCTCCCTCGCGCGTGCTGGCGCACAGCAGCACCGGACGAAGTCCTATCTGCGAACGCAACTGTGCACCAGCCACCTGGGCTTGTTCGGGTGGCAGGACGTCGAACTTGATGCTGCCGGTGACCAGCACATCGTCGACGCCAAACTGGCGCAGCCGCTGTGCATCGGCTTCGGTTTGCGCAGCCACGCGCGTGACACCGGCGGCGGCATCACGCATCAGCCTGCCCATGCTCCGTGCGCGTTTGAGCGAACGTTCAGACAGCCGGGCATTGACCAGTGCGACGGGCACATGCCGGCGCGCGCATTGCGCCACCAGGTTGGGCCAGACTTCGGTTTCCATCAGCACGCAGAGGCGTGGGGCAAAGTGGCGCAGGAAACGCGCGGTCATGAAACCGGTGTCATACGGCAGAAAGGCTTGCACCACGCGCTCGCCATGGTGCGCAAACAAGGCCTGGCCAGTCGCGCGGCCGGTTGGAGTCATGTGGGTCAGGATGATGGCATGCCCGCGATATTTGGCCAGCAAGGCATCGACCAAGGGTTCGGCGGCGCGGGTTTCACCGACCGAGACTGCATGCACCCACAACATTTTGCCAGCGTAGCGCTGGTCGATGGCCGCGCCATAGAAACCCAGCCGTTCGGCAATATTTCGGCGATATCCAGCTTCTCGCCGGCCACGCCACCACAGCCGTGCCAGCACCAGTGGCAGCAGCAGCCACCAGGCAGCGGAATACAGGAGACGCATCACGACAGCACCACTTGCGGCTGCGGTCCCAGCAACTGTGCTACAGCCGCCTCGACTTCGGCACTTTCCGGCGGCGCGCCCGGATGGCCAAGGTTGATGATCGAGGGCGACCAGTTGCCCTCGGTTTTCCAGCGCGGAGAATCGCAGTACAATTCGATCGTCGGCCGGTTGAATGCGGCAGCAATATGAGTGAGTCCGGTGTCGACCCCAACAGCCAGCGTTGCACGCTGAGCCAGTAGCACTGCTTCCATCATCGGCAAACGCGGCAGCACGATGGCGCCGGGAATTTGCGCCGCCAAAGCGTGCGCCGCCTTTTGCTCTTCCATACTGCCCCAAGCCAGCAGCACGGGCAAGCCGCGCTGCGCAAGCACCGAGCCCAGGCGAACCCAGCGCTCCTGCGGCCACTGCTTGGCCGCGCGCGCCGTCCCATGGAAAAACACGGCATAGGGTTCAGCTGGCAGCCAGGCCGGCGTCTGTGCCGGTGCCGGTGCCGGTGCGGCAAGCATGAAGTCGGCGGGGGAATCGACCACATATCCCAGCGCTGCGGACGCCACCAGACGCGCGCGCAGAACGGCATGCGTGCGTGCCGGCACCTTCACGCTATCCATGTGAAAAATGCGGGAGATGGGTTCATAGCCTGAACCCTCGGTTGCATTGCCCAGCCCGACACGGCGCCCGCCTGCTGCCAGGCGCGCCAGCCGCATCAAAACACTGGTCTTGAACAAGCCCTGGGTGTCAAAGACGAAGTCATAGGCCTGCGCACGCAGGGCGCGCACGAAGCTTGCCATTTCAAAGCGCGTGGCAGCGGCTGCCAGCCGATGGCGCCAGCGTCTCAGTGCATAGGGAATGACCGCATGCACGCCGCGATTGAGCGCCACCAGCGGTGCGTAGGCTTCTTCCACCACCCAGTCGATGCGGGCTTGCGGAAAATGGCGCAGGATGTCTGCCACCATTGGCATGTTGTGCACCACATCGCCCAGCGAAGACACGCGCACGATCAGGATTTTAAGCGGACGCGCCGATGCCCCGCCCATGGCTGGCGCCGCCGCTGGATCTTGCCCAGCGACATTGACTGCGGCGTTCACAACCACACCTGAACCAACTGCCTGGACGTGGCCAAAGGCTCAATACGGCAGCTCGGCATCAGGCTTGGCAGCGAGAATGACGCGCTTGAACTCACCCAGGATACGCTGCAGCGCGGCCTTGTTTTCGCCTTCGAAACGCATGACCACCACCGGCGTGGTGTTGGACGAACGCGCCAGTCCAAAACCGTCCGGGTATTCAACACGCAAGCCATCGATGGTGATGATCTGGTCCGCACCCGGGAATTCGGCTTCGCGGGTAAGCTTGTCGATCAGTGCAAAGCTTTCGCCTTCCTTCAGATGCAGATGCAGTTCGGGCGTGCTTTCCGATTGCGGCAGGCTGTTGAGCAAGGCCGATGGATCGTCGACGCGCGAGAGCAGCTCAAGCAGGCGAGCGCCAGCGTACAAGCCATCGTCAAAGCCATACCAGCGGTCCTTGAAGAACACATGGCCGCTCATTTCACCACCCAATGGCGCGCCGGTCTCGCGCATGCGCGCCTTGACCAGCGAATGGCCGGTCTTGCACATTACGGCTTCGCCGCCCGAGGCTTCGATCCATGGCGCCAGATGGCGGGTACATTTGACGTCGTAAAGAATCTTTTCGCCCGGATTGCGCGCCAGCACATCTTCGGCAAACAGCATCAGCTGACGATCGGGATAGATGATCTGGCCATCCTTGGTCACCACGCCGAGGCGGTCGCCGTCGCCATCGAAAGCCAGGCCGATTTCGGCGTCGCCATTCTTCAATGCGGCAATCAGGTCCTGCAGGTTTTCCGGGTGGGCCGGGTCGGGATGATGGTTGGGGAAATTGCCATCGACTTCGCAGAACAGTTCAGTGACTTCACAGCCCATGCCGCGGTACAGGTCGCCGGCGAATGCACCCGCCACACCATTGCCGCAATCGATGACGATCTTCATTGGCCGCTCCATCTTCACATCGCCGAGGATGCGTTCCAGATAGGCCGCGCCAATGTCATGCGTGCGGTAGCTGCCGGCGCCCGTTTTGAGGTCGTTGGCAACGATGGCGTCGTACAGGTTGGTGATGGTGTCGCCATAGATCGCTTCACCCGACAGCACCATCTTGAAACCGTTGTAGTCCGGCGGGTTGTGGCTGCCGGTGACCATGATGCCCGACTGCGCATCGAGCACATGGGTAGCGTAGTACACCATCGGCGTCGCTACCACGCCCAGGTCGATCACGTCCACGCCGGCGGCCTGCAGGCCTGCTGCAAGGGCTGCGGCCAGTTCGGGGCCCGACAAGCGGCCGTCGCGGCCGATGACGACGACTTTCTCGCCCTTGGCGATGACGGCGCTGCCGAATGCCTGGCCGATCTGTTTCGCCACGGCGGCGTCGAGCGTCTTGTCGAGGATGCCGCGGATGTCGTAGGCTTTGAAGATGCTTTTGGAAAGTAGGGACATGGGTTGTTCACTTGATTGAAATGGATTTGGTCGGCAACGATTCCGGCCACCGGAATCAGGTAGCCGGATCGTCGTTCAGCGCAGGAGTTTCAGCAGCTTGACGTTGTCGCTATGCTGGACAACCTTGTCATGCTCGCGCCAGAGTATGTCTTCGATGCCGCATTGTGGCGTATAACCGGCAACGATGCGCAGCAACAGGGTGCGCACATGTTCATAGTCAAAGCGGTCGCAGGCCAGCTCGAGTTCATTTACCAGGGGCTTGAGTTCTTCCCACGGCAGTTCGGCTTCGCGCGCACGCATGATCAGCGGATGTTCGGTACCTTCGACATTTTCGCCGATCAGCAATTCTTCATACAGTTTTTCACCTGGACGCAGGCCCACGTGTTCGATGGCGATGGTACCTTCCGGGGTGGCATCGCTGCGCACTTCCAGGCCGCTCAAATGCACCATGCGCCGAGCCAGGTCCATGATCTTCACCGGCTGCCCCATGTCGAGCACGAACACATCGCCGCCCTTGCCCATGGCGCCGGCCTGCAATACCAGCTGCGCTGCTTCGGGAATGGTCATGAAATAGCGTGTGATTTCCGGATGCGTAAGCGTGATCGGGCCACCGGCTGCAATTTGCGCCTGGAAGCGCGGCACGACCGAGCCGGATGAACCGAGCACATTGCCGAACCGCACCATGCAAAACCGCGTTTCGGAAGCCTGCCGCGCCAATGCCTGGAGAATCAGCTCGGCCATGCGCTTGGTGGACCCCATCACATTCGTGGGACGCACCGCCTTGTCGGTGGAAATAAGAACAAACGATTTCACATTGGCGGCCATGGCTGCACGCGCAATCGAAAGCGTACCGAAGACATTGTTACGAATGCCCTCGATGGGGTTGCTCTCGACCAGCGGCACATGCTTGTAGGCGGCTGCGTGGTAGATGGTTTCGACGTCAAAGGTGCGCAGGATGCGCTGGCATTTTTCATGCTCGAGCACCGAGCCAAGAAACGGAATCAGGTCGATTTCGCCATCGATGGCAGTGCGCATTGCGCCCAGCTCCTGCTCGATCGAATACAGTGCAAATTCCGACATCTCCAGCAGGATCAGCCGCTGCGGATGCAGGCGCAGGATTTGCCGGCACAGTTCGGAGCCGATCGAGCCACCAGCACCGGTCACCAGCACGGTCTTGCCGGTAATGCAGCTGGAAATCAACTCGAGGTTGGGTTCGACCGAGTCGCGTCCCAGCAAATCGTCGATTTCGATGTTGCGCACATCCTGCATGCGCAATTCGCCATTTACCAGGCTGCCGACGGACGGCGTGATCCGGGTCTTGACCTTCAGGGGCTCAAGCCGTTCGAGAATATGCTTTTGCTGCCCGCGTGTCAGCGACGGCATCGCCACCAGGATTTCCTTGATGCCGTAGCGACTGATCAGGCCCGGCAGGTCACTGGAAGAAAACACCTTGATGCCAGCCATGATGGCACCCTGCATTTCACGCCGGTCATCGATGAACGCCACATGCTTGAAGTCATAGCCCGCCTGCAGTGCGCTGGCCAGCTGCATGCCGGCATGCCCGGCACCATAAATGGCCACCGGTGTGGCTTCATCGGTGCGGCTGGCATGCAGAAAATAGCCGCGCGCCAGAAAGCGGCCGGCAACGATATAGGTCACCGCACTGACCCAGTAAATCCCGAAGACGCTGCGAGAAAAGCCGATCATGTGGGAAGCCAGCGCAGCCCCGGCCATCAAAATGATGACCGAGAGTGTGACGCCCGAGAGCACGGTGTAGACAATCTTCTGGTCGATGAAGCGGATGACGGCCCGGTACAGGCCAATGCGGATGAAGATCGGAATGGCAACCAGGGGGGCGCCAAGAATCAGGAAGCGATAGTGATACAGCAGCTCGAAGTTGACCAGGTCGTAACGCAGCCAGATCGCCAGGCAAAAGGTCAGCGGCAGCAGCACCATGTCGACGGCAGCGGCGATGAGTTGCTTGCGAAAGCGTGTCAGGACCAAGGCGGATTTCATCTCATCCACCACAACATGGCAACGGATATGCCAATGCAGCGGCCATCGAAATTCCCGCAGCCTGTGTCAAAACGTCCTGCGCCCGGGCCGGCAACGCAGCTTGTGTTGAAACCATGGCCGGCCACGCTTTGCCGAAGCGGTATGTCGTTGCTGCCATCAATGCGACACCCCTTCGCTGCGTATTACCTTCAAAGCAGTCAGAAACATGATTTTCAAATCCATCCAGAATGATTGCGTGTTCATGTATTGCACATCCAGCTGGACCTTTTGCGGGATTGGCAGTTCGTCGCGGCCATTGATTTGCGCCCACCCGGTCAAGCCCGGCAGGAGCTTGTCTACGCCGGCTTCGGTACGCAGTGCGACCAGATCGTACTGGTTGAACAAGGCCGGGCGCGGTCCGACAAAGCTCATGTCGCCCTTGATGATACTCCAGAACTGCGGTAACTCATCCAGACTGGTGCGGCGCAGGAAAGGCCCTACGCGCGTAAGGAACCTGTTTGGATCGACCAGCAAGTGGGTTGCCACGGCCGGTGTATCGACCAGCATGGTACGAAATTTGGGCATCACGAAGATCCGATTGTTGCGCCCTACCCTCTCCGACCAGTAGAGCACCGGGCCAGCGGAGGTCCATTTTACGACAAGTGCCACGCAAAGCAGCACGGGCGAGAGCACCAGCATGGCCATGGCCGCAAGCGTGAAGTCAAATCCGCGCTTGAGCATGGCGCTGCCATGCGATGAAGTGGCACTGCTCATTGGCCGATCGCCTGGAGGCGGGAACCAGGCCGAAGGAGAAGCATTGGCCAACGCCGCGACCGGGGCAACAAGCTCATGGCAAACCCGCTGGTTTCTGCTGGTCTGCCAGAAATGCAGCAACGGTTTCTTGCATGGCCTCTTCCATGGTCACCACTGGCGTCCAGTCCAGCCTGGTTCTGGTGGGTTGCAGATCAACCTGCAGCGAACCAAACAGGCGCGCAACGCTTGCACGCTTGCCGAGCACGGTGGCAGCTGCACTCATCAGGCATACCGGCACTGGCACCAAAAACGCCTGCTTGCCCAGGGCGCCGGCAATCAGTCTGATCAGATCGGGCAAGCTGACATCCTGCCCATCCGAGACCATGAAGACCTGGCCGGCAGCGCGGGGGTCGCTTGCGCAAACCACCAGCAAATCCACCAGATTGTCGAGTGCAACCATGCTGCGTTGATTGGCCACTCGGCCGAACGGCAGTGGCAGGCCTCGTTGTACCAGCTCGATGAGTTTCTTGAAATTCGCCCGTACACCTGGCCCATAGACCAATGGTGGACGCACAATAACCAGCTCCAGGCCGCTCTGGCTGCTCAGTTCGCGCAACGCAAGCTCGGCCTCCAGCTTGGAGACACCATACGGATCTTGCGGCGCAGGCTGGTCCAGTGCGGAAAATGTCTGGACCTGCCCGCCAATGCCGGTCTGCTCGCCATTGACCTTGACACTGCTGACGAACACGAAGCGTTTCACGCCCGCCTTGATGGCCTGACGTGCCAGGTTCATGGTGGCCTCGACATTGACGGCCCGGAATGCTGCCAGCTTGTCGCTGGCGTCATCTTCCATCATGTGTACGCGGGCGGCCAGGTGGACGACCGTAT
Organism: Janthinobacterium lividum; assembly: GCA_050954505.1. Taxonomy (GTDB): domain Bacteria; phylum Pseudomonadota; class Gammaproteobacteria; order Burkholderiales; family Burkholderiaceae_D; genus JAQGMO01. The sequence goes on along the minus strand of JBPBPY010000224.1, from coordinate 6,159 downwards.
CGCAGCCGGCCAGGGCCGCGCGCCAGTCTGTGCCGGCATCGATGTTGCCGACTTCAATCCCGACTTCGCTACCCGTGCGCCGGTCCGCCGCAGCACGCCGCACGGCCCCGCGGTAGGAAATTCCGTGCTCCCGCAGAGCGGTACACATGGCCGCACCCACGAAACCGGCGGCGCCGGTGACCAGGACCTTAAGCGCCATGCCCGGCTCCGGCCAGTTCGCCGTACAGATCGACATAGGATTTCACCATGCGCTCGGCGGTAAACAGCTCCCTGTAACGCTGCTCTGCCCGGCGCCCCATGTCGGCAGCCATTGCTTCATCATCCCACAGGCGGCGCATGGCATGGCGCAGCGCTGCGGGATCACTGGGCGGTACCACCAGTCCGGTCTGGCCATCGATATTGATATAGGTGGTGCCGGTGCCGATCTCGCTGGAAATCATCGGTTTGCCATACATGGCGCCCTCCAGCAGCGAGACGCCAAACGCTTCCGAGCGCAGGTGCGAAGGAAATACCAGGCCATAACAAAGTGTCAGCAAGGCGACCTTGTCGGCTTCCGGCAAATGACCGAGGAAGTGGACATTGTCCAGGCCCAGCGCATAGGCCTGGGCCTTGAGCTGCTGCTCCACCGGGCCGGACCCGACAATGACGATGGGCAGGCGATCATCTTTCGATGCCTCCATCAAGATATGCAAGCCTTTGTAATAACGTATCAGGCCGATGAAGAGAAAAAACTTCGGACCCAGGCGAGCGCGCCAGTAATCCAGCCGTGCAGGATCGGCAGATGGGTAGGTGGCCTTGTCGAGGCCGATCGGAATCACCCTGATCTTGTCGCGGAAGGCTTGCAGCACACTGCTGCTTTCAAGGTAATTTGGCGAGGTGGCAACGATGCGATCGACACTGCCCAGGAAGCGCCGCTTGAGCGGGCGGTACACCTTGAGCAAGCCCTGCTGGCGGATGATGTCGGAATGGTAGGTGACGATGGATGGCTTTTTCACGCGGGTGGCGAAATGGACCAGGTCCATGAACGGCCAGGGAAAATGATAATTGATGACGTCGGCCTTTTTGGCCAGCTCTGCAAAGCGACCGAATGCCGAGAGGGAGAAGCCGGTCGAGGCGATCTGCAAGTCGAGACGGGCGCGGTGGGCCTGGTAGCCGTCAAGCGGAATCACGGCCGGGGCACGCTCGGGTGTCAGCGACAATACATCGGTTTGTACTCCCATGGCGGCGGAGCCGCGGGCAATCTGGTTGATTACCTGTTCTACTCCGCCCATGGTGTCGGGGAAGGAGGTTTTGTAGAAGTGCAAGACCCGCATGTTATCGGCAAATATTCAAGGCGGATTGCGACATGGGGAGAGCCTGGCAGAGAGGGGGCAAAATCGGAATATGAATCACGAAAATCGGCGAGAGTGTAGCATACCGCGCCTAGTCACTTCGCCAGACAGGGGAACAACCGGTCTGCAATTACGGGCTGCGTCCCGCTCTTTGGGAGCGGTTCTGCGTAATGCCTGTAGTATAATTTTCGGCTTTCATGATGGCACTCAGCTTTTGCAAGTTTTTGTAATAAAAGACTGTTTAGCTAACAACAAGAATAAACTACCACGCCATTAACTGGTGTTGATTCAACAATAGTCTGATCAGACACCATTTGGTCTCCGGTTGCGATTCCGATCAGCATTCTGAACGACGACTTCGTACTAATTTATATTGCAATGGATACAATTTATGGGTAAGACTGCGATCATCACAGGCATTTCCGGACAAGACGGCGCCTATCTGGCTGAACTGTTACTGGAAAAGGGTTATACCGTCTATGGCACTTACCGCCGTACGAGCTCGGTTAATTTCTGGCGCATCGAAGAGCTGGGCATCCAGAATCACCCGAACCTGCATTTGGTTGAATATGATTTGACCGATCTTGGTGTAAACATTGCGCTGGTCCAGAAAGTAAAACCGGACGAAATCTATAATCTCGCCGCGCAAAGTTTTGTCAGTGTAAGTTTTGAACAACCGACCACAACGGCGAAGATCACCGGCATTGGCGCTCTAAACTTGTTGGAAGCAGTACGCCTTATCAATCCCAAGATTCGTTTTTACCAAGCCTCGACTTCGGAAATGTTTGGCAAGGTGCAAGCGATCCCACAAATTGAAAGCACACCCTTCTATCCACGTAGCCCATACGGCGTGGCAAAGCTGTATGCGCATTGGATGACCGTCAATTACCGCGAAAGCTACGACATCTTCGGTGCCAGCGGCATCCTGTTCAATCATGAAAGCCCGTTGCGCGGCCAGGAATTTGTCACTCGCAAAATCACCGATTCGGTTGCCAAGATCAAGCTGGGCAAGATCGATTGCGTCGAGCTGGGCAACCTGGACGCCAAGCGCGACTGGGGGTTTGCCAAGGAATATGTCGAAGGCATGTGGAAAATGCTGCAGGCCGAGGAAGCCGACACGTATGTGCTGGCAACCAACCGGACCGAAACCGTACGCGATTTCGTCAGCATGGCGTTCAAGGGCGCTGGAATCCAGGTCGAGTTCAAGGGTTCAGCGCAAGGTGAGACTGCAGTCGTGGTGGAAAACAACGGCGAAGCGGGTCCAAAAGTTGGCCAGACCGTCATGCGTATCAATCCGAAGTTCTACCGCCCCGCGGAAGTCGAACTGTTGATCGGCGACCCTGCCAAGGCAAAAGCCAAGCTGGGTTGGGAACCTAAAACCACGCTGGAACAGTTGTGTCAGATGATGGTGGAAGCTGATTTGCGCCGCAATCGGACGGGATTCTCGTTTTAAGATGACGATCAGCAAACGCGTACTGGTCACAGGCCTCAATGGCTTCACGGGCCGGTATATGCAGGCCGAACTGGAAACCGCTGGTTTCGAGGTGTTTGGCATCGGCGAGGCTCCTTCCACCAAAGCCGGTTATTTTCAAGCCAATCTCACCGATGTGCATTCGCTTAGAAAAGCGCTGGCATCGGTACGGCCCCATATCGTGATTCATCTCGCCGGCATTGCATTTGTGGGCAATGCCGATGCACAGGCGTTCTATGCGGTCAATACCGTGGGCACGCGCAATCTGCTCGAAGCAATCGCTCAGGAAGCAAAAGACATTGAATGTGTGTTGCTGGCCAGTAGTGCGAATGTATATGGAAATACGACCGGTGGTGAACTTGATGAATCGGTCACGCCCAATCCGGCCAATGATTATGCAGTCAGCAAGCTGGCGATGGAATACATCGCCCGGCTCTGGTTCGACCGCTTGCCGATCGTAATCTGCCGTCCCTTCAATTACACCGGCATTGGCCAATCCGACGCATTTTTACTGCCGAAGATCGTCAACCACTTCAAACGGGGCGCTTGTGAAATCGAACTAGGCAACATCGATGTGTTCCGCGATTTTAGCGATGTGCGTGCCGTCGTCAACGCCTATCGTCGCCTGGTAGAGTTGCGTCCGGCAGGTACCATCGTCAATGTCAGCTCAGGCATCACTCATTCCCTCAAGGGCGTCATATCTATTATGTCGGAGGTGGCCGGCTATGCAATCGAGGTGAAAGTCAATCCTGCATTCGTGCGTGCCAATGAAGTGCTGACCTTGAGCGGGTCACCTGTTTATTTGCGCTCCTTGATCGGCGGGTGGGCTAGTCCACCACTGCGTGAAACACTGGAGTGGATGTATCGCTCGGCTGCTACATGAAAATTTTGTTTGGCGCAGATCCGATCCGCTATCCTCTGACCGGAATTGGCCGCTATGCACTGGAGGTGGCAAGCCGGCTGCCTACCACACCGGGAATTGAGAATACGCTTTTCTACCGCAATGGCGCGGTACTTGACCACGTCCCTGCCCGCCCCGTTGCTGGCAATGCTGAGCGCGCGTCGGTCGGCTTACGGCGGATTGCTGGAAAACTGCCTTTCGTCAACCGAGCTTATGCCGCGTATACAAACTTTTCGCAAATGCGCCAACTGCGCCAGCTCGATGGCTACATTTTCCACGGCCCCAACTTCTACCTGCCCAAGTATGACGGTCCGAGCGTTTCCACATTCCACGACCTATCCATTTTCCTCTGGCCGCAATGTCATCCAGCCAACCGAGTCAGCCACATGAGCAGGGAGTTGCCGCTGGCGGTCAAGCGGGCAAGTGTGCTGATCACTGACTCCGAATTTACTCGTCAGGAAGTGGCAAAATATTTCAATTTGTCGCCGTCTAAAATTGTAGTGGCGCAATTGGCCGCTGCCGCAGAATTTCGGCCAATGACTGTAGCGCAAGTGCAGCCAGTACTTGCGCCGCTTGGCCTGTCTCATGGCTCGTATTCCCTGTTTGTCGGCACTCTTGACCCGCGCAAGAATATCGATTTGCTCATTGATGTATATGAGCGTCTCCCTGAGTTGTTGCGTCAACGCTTTCCGTTGGTCGTCGTTGGTTTCGAAGGGTGGAAAAGTGAAAAGACAATTGCCAGATTAAAGGATGGTGAACGTGCCGGATGGGCGCGCTACCTAGGTTTTGTGGAGGATAGGGCGCTACCGGCGATGTACGCAGGTGCGCGTGTGTTCCTTTATCCGTCTCGGTATGAAGGGTTTGGCTTGCCGGTACTGGAAGCCATGTCAGCAGGCGTGCCGGTGATTTGTTCGGATGCGGCGTCCTTGCCTGAAGTTGCCGGTGCTGAAGGGGCGGTGCTGATCGCTGATGATGATGTGGATGGCTTTCATCAAGCATTGCTCCGGGCCTTCGAAGATGACGCATGGTGCATCGCGGCTTGCATGAATGGTGTGAAACAAGCCAGCCGGTTTTCGTGGGAGCGCACTGTTGCATCGACGGTGCAAGCTTACAAACTTGCTTTGCAACAATAGTTTATCGATTCCATCCAGAGGGCACGCGCGTGGGAACCGCCGCCCGGTACCGACCGAAAAGCCGCACCAGGCCGCATCAGCGATATCATCTGCTTGCTGCATTCACTCTCAAGAGATGGTCAGAATATCTGGATGTACAGGCGGTCAGACCCGGCGGCACCTGTTCATGAATTCTGATGAAATCTACCTCATACAGTTGCAAGGCTGCACACTTGTCAAGCTTTGAAACCTTGTCGAATCGAGCCCGCATTTCCATGGTACGGATTTCCCTAGAGGGATTCCCGTGATGGTAAATCCAATGGTATGGCCCCAGCAGGTTGTCCCAGCTATCGCTGTTCAAACGATCAAAATCCCAGTCATATATTTTCGCAAGCACAGCAAACCGCATCATCAGTTCATCGTTGCCTGCTGCGCTGACAATGCTATAGGAAACGAACGGATAGGACTTTCCAAAAGCGCTGATATACGGCTGTTCCACGTGCATATCGGTCATGATGACTGAATCCGCAGGCAGATCGGGGATTGTTTTCAGGAATGGGTTTTCGGTCAACTGGGTATAAGCTCCTCTGACATTCCACCCAGACAGAATCATCGCCAGCGTGAACAAGGTATAAAACGCCAGATTGATAGATCGATGGACATGCCAGCCTAGAGCCGAAATTCCGCAGCTTAGGCAAACCGGCAAAAGAAAAACTAGTATTCTCAAGCCGACCAGATGCACCTGGGGGAATACATACCAGGCATCAGCTGCCCAGATGGTTAATGAGGTGAACAGGCATGCCGCCGAAAACAGAACTGCAAGTGACCGCTGTCCTGACTTCTTTTGCTGCCAAAGCAAGAAAAGGAAACAGGCTGCGAGCGCAGCACAGAAGAACCACATTGGAGAACGCTCATGCGTTACGCCTATTCTTGCGTACAACTCGGCAAGATGTCCTCCTGACTTCAATTGCCATTGCATCACCAGATAAGGTAGCGTCAGGCAAATTCCCCAGGCAAAAAATCTGCGGGGCGGTAATTGCTTGTTAAGTGCGACGTAAAATAATTCAAGCGCTGCCAGGTAAAAAATATGATGCGGATACACATACAAATTCATGCTGATAAAAACGGCTCGCAAGGATGGACTTTTCCCCTTCAAACCCAGATATACAGGAATCAACAGAAATGGCAATGTCAATGCTGGCGAATACAATCTAGAAAATTGATTCGGCGCAGATAAAAAGCCAATCCAATCATTGATGCCAAAAAAATACTGGACTAGCCATGGCAAAGGCCCCGCCATGCCCAATGGGTCGATTCCAAGAATTGGCGACACGATTGCGTACA
>JBPBPY010000213.1:0-18508 GCA_050954505.1 Janthinobacterium lividum | reverse complement strand
CCGGCTGAGCGAGAACGAGGCCGCTTTCAAGCAGCGTTTCGCGAGCCAGGACAAGCATCCCTTGAAGATGGGACAAGACCAGACGGAACTCATCGGCGAGATTGACGCCTGGGTAGCAGACATCGCCGGAGGCAATCTCCGTCATCTTTCCATTTCGCTCGACGAGTTGCCTGCAGCGTCCTGGGTCGAAACAATCGCTGCGGTGACGTCTGCCAGCCAATGGACTACGCTGGAAGTCAACCTGTGCAACCTTGAAGCCGGCGAACTTGAAGGCCAGGCCGGTGCCGCATTGCGGGCGATAAATTGCACTGCCGGTGCCGAGCGACTAACGCTGAACCTGAACGGCACCGCGTTATCGGAAAATGACGCAGGGGCCTTGCTGGCCTTTCTGCGTGACAGGCCACAATGCAAATCGCTGCGCATTTCTGCAACGCCGGAAACCACCACGGCGTTGACGGCATTGGTTTATGGTTTGCCAGATACCGGCATTGACGATGTCAAGTTGACCGGTGCCTTCACCAATGAACAATGTTCCATTTTCAAGGAGCTTCTCAACAACCCAAGGCTTGAAAGCTTTTCCTGCGTTGGTCTCTCCCTTGATGGCGACTCTTTGAAATCCTTCAATGATTTGATTGCCAGGAATACGGGTCTGACATCGCTCATGCTGGCACGTACCAATCTTTCTGGAGACGATACGATATCTCTGGTACAGGCAATCGGCGCGCATGCCACGCTTGAATCCCTGCACTTTTCCAGCACTGCAATGGACGCGAGCGGATGGGCCGCGCTTGGCGAAGCAATTGCCGCCAGTCCAGGCTTGTCCATGATTGAATTGCCGGGAGTTTTGCAAAAACGATCGCCCTTGGCGCAGGAAGAAGCACTTGCATTCATCAAACTGCTTTGCACCTGTACGCATTTGCTTTCCCTCGACTGGCGCACATTGTTGCTGACCAAGGACACCTTGCCCTATCTCGGGAAGCTGCTGCGGAACAATCCAGTCATGTTCCGCCTGGGTCAGATTGACGTGACCGATCTGGACATGGCGCGGGGATTGGGAACTGTATTGGCCGATATTGCCAATCCGCTTGACTTGCATTGCAAGGGAAATAACGAAGTGCGCCAGCACATGGCTGAAGTGCAAAGTGCCCACTCGGCTCAGGGCAAACCATTGCTTGAAATGCATTGGCTATGAATCCATGCCTGATCATGGAAAAACGGCGCATATCGCCGATGTGACGAATGGTTTTCTACTATTTCCGATGCAAGGCCTGGTTAGCATGCCAGCTACGGGAACAAGGCGATTCATCTGGTCACCAAGCTCATCCCAATTCACTTCGGCGTGGCCAGATGAATACGCTGTTGCCGCTCCACTCAACCCACCAGGCGCTGACTTACGAAACTGCATTCTGGAACAAGCCAGCTGCCGGTGTTACTAAACCGGCTTGGCCACTGTTTGATCTGATCTGGATACAAAAATGAATGCAAGCCTCAATGGACCAAGAACCCCTGCCGTGACGAACGGTGTCTTGACACCCGCTATCCTTTCCTTGCCACCTGTTCCCGCCAACATCACGCCATACCGCCAAACCGCGCCGACAGTCGAGCCCAGAGGGTTCCTCGACAGTTTTGAATTGCCCGGCATACCGAGTCTGACTTCTGACATCGACACCAAGGTCCTGAAATTCTGCTCGTTGCCGACCTTGGCAGCCTTGGCCCAGGCGTCGAAAAGTTGCGACAAGGTTGTGCAGCAGTATGTTGAATGCCCCGGCGAACCTGGCGGAGCGCATGACAAGGTGCGCAGCCTGCGCATGCAACGTCGCCTGCGTGAGCAACAACGCAAAGCGGCAGAGATTGAAAAATGTCATGACGCACGGCCTGTCGTTTGGGACGAGGACGAGCTCGCTCTCACTGACAAGATCAACACCTGGGCGCGAAGCATTACAGAAAAGAATCTTCGCCATTTATCTGCCAATCTGTATGAACTGTCTCAATCCCAGTGGAAGTGCGCATTGATTGCTGCGACATCGGCGACCGATTGGCAAACTCTGCAGGTCAACGTGCCTGGTATCGATGCGGATGAATGTATTGAAGCGGCTTGCAACGCCTTGTGCTCAATTCAGTACAGATCCGCCACTGCGCGTGTCGAACTGGATGTGGGGAGTGGGTTGTCAGAACGCGATGCGCACGCCTTGCTGGCCTATCTGGTTTCCAATCCTGCATGCAAATCGATCGATATCGCTCCGACGCCGCAAACGAGCAATGCACTGAAAATTCTCGCGCACGGATTACCCCGAACCGGTATTGAAGCGGTCAAGATTACTGAAGACTTGATGACTGAACAGCTGGACATCCTCGATGACCTGTTTGGCAACTCAAAACTGGAAACATTTGCAGCCTTCAATCTCTCCTTGAATTCGGATGTTGCAGTCCGTGTCGCAAACTTGATAAGCAAGAATTTCGGTTTGAAGTCAATTACCTTGGCCCAAAACGCTTTGACTGAAAACGATGCGGTGTTGCTTGCACAGGCCATTGGCGGCCATCCCGGTCTTGACACCCTCTTTTTTCCAATAACGAAATAGGCATCAAGGGTTGGTCTGCGCTGGGGACGGCCATTGCAAACAGTACGACGTTGTCGAATGTTACCTTGGCGGATTCGGACTTTACCCTGCAGCCGATGTCACTTGAAGAAGTGCTTGCATTCATCACGCCACTGTCGAATTGCACGACATTGCTGCGTCTGGACTGGCGCCGACTTTCATTAAGCAAACCGGTCCTGCCGTTGCTGGAAAAACTCTTGCGCAACAATCCGGTCATCGTGGAGTTAGGTTGCATTTACCTCGATGATGTAGAAATTGCGCGGGAATTGGTCGATTCGCTGTCAGACATTACCAATCCGCTTACCGTCTACTTCAGAGGAATTTCGCACGTTCGGCAGTTCCTCGCCGATTTGTCTGACTCGAATCCCTTACTGCGCTTTCGCTTCCATGACCCACTGTCGTCCTGAGCCTGGCCGGTCTTGCTCAAGGCCTGCGTCCAAGCTTGTGCAAGTAATTGGAACTAGTCATTCCTGCATGGTAAACCGGCGTGCATGGATACAACTTCGGTCTGGAACAAAGCCGGCTGATGGCGCTACTAGATGGTTTGACCACTGTTTAACTTCGCTTTCCGGCTCAGGAGAACAACATGAGTACATCCCCATCCGTTCACCGACAGCAACAGCAACAGCAACAGCACATATTCTCATGCTGTCGGCAAGCGCAACTGATCCTGGCGCGGAAATCGACAGCAGCAATCACGCAGGGGCCACCTGACGCCGGTGCCAATGTTGGTCAAGCAGCATGATGGAACAAAGCCTGATAGCGAAGTTACTCAAACCATTTAACCGTTGTTTAACCTGCTCTGGATACCAAAATGAATGCCAGTCCCATTGGCCCGACACACCCTGCCTCAAATAACGCCGTTACCCCCCCCGCACACAACGCTTCGCCCTTGTCGACCAAACCTGCGCCACCAAGCCAGATCACGCTGACGGTCAAGCCAACAGGGTTGCTGGACAGTTTTGATCTGCCAGGCGTAGCGAGGCTGACTTCCGACATCGACAGCCAGTTCTTGAAGCTTTGTACATTGCCGACTTTGGCCGCCTTGGTACAGGTATCGAAAAGTTGCAGCACGGTAGTGCAAAAATTTATCGAGTGTCCTGGTGAACCGGACGGCGCCCATGACACCGTGCGCCGCCTTCGTCTGCAGCGTCGACTTGATGAAACAAAAACGAAATATACGGAGCATCAAAAATGTAGTGACTCGGTAAGGAAATATATTCTGCACAAACGGAAATCGCCGGACAAGTTCAAAGTGTTGGCGGAAACCATCGCCCGTGAACAGATCTGTCATATTGATGTCAGTTTTGAAAAATTACCTTATTCGCTTTGGCCAGAATCGCTGGCTGCTGTCACTTCTGCCAGCCAATGGAAAACCTTAACCTTGGGCTTGTATACGCTTGAGCGAGACAGATTTATCGATCATGCAGGTGATGCTTTGCGTGCAATACATTATGGGTCAAAGGTGCAGCAGCTAAAACTCGTTTTGAACCAGGAGTTTTCGGAAAATGATGCGTGTGCCTTGCTGGGATATTTACGCGCCACACCACAATGCAAGTCATTGGAAATCAGCCCAGGTCCGGATACATGCACTGCGTTAAAAATCCTCGCTGCTGGATTGCCCGAGACCGAGGTCGAAGAATTCAGGATTGCCCGCGCTTTGAAATCAGAACAGTATGGCATTCTGAATGATGTGCTTTGCAATCCGAAGCTGAAGCATTTCTCTGCGGTTGAAATTTCACTCAATGGTGATCTTGCAAAACACTTCAGTACTTTGTTGAAGAATAATACCGGCTTGAGATCGTTATTGCTGTCGCATAACTATTTGACAGACGACGATGCGATAACGATTGCCCAAGGAATTGGCGCCCATCCTGCTCTGGAATCCCTGTATTTTTCCGATAACATTGGTGCCAAGGGTTGGGCGGCAATGGGTGAAGCAATTGGAGCTAGCCGCAATCTGGCCGATGTCACATTACCCGATCCGGACTGGACCTGGGTTGCGATGCCACTCAAGAAAGCCCTCGCATTCATTGAGCCGTTTTCCAACTCTACCAGATTGCTGAATCTGGACTGGCGCCACTTTCCATTGACTCCAGAGACCTTGCCCTATCTGCAAAAACTTGTGCAAAACAATCCAGCCATGTTTGCGTTGGGCCGCCTTTTCATCAAGGATATGGAAATGGCGGAGAATCTGGCTATCTTGCTGGCAGACATATCCCATCCACTTACTGTTGACTGCAGGGGAAACGATGAGGTATGCGAATTTCTCGGCAAGTTTCTCGGTCCCAATCCGCTGTTGCGCTTCACACCGCGTTTATTTTGATGCAATGGGGTCACCCCGTCTGACAACGCGGTCAAGGCAGTTTCCCGTCGAGCTGCCGGTTTCGCCTGCCATCAGTTCATCGCCTCACGGTTTGAACGATACGAACCAGTGACGCATGTTCGATGCCACAGCCGGATTTCGTCCGACTGGTAAAGCGGCATTCTGGAACAACGCTTGGCGGCGAAGCTACTCAGACCAATCAACCGCCGTTTAACCCGCTCTGGATATCAAAATGAACGCCAGCCCCATTGGACCAAGACACCCTGCCATGACCGGCAGGGTTTTGCGCGACGCACATCATTCTTCGCCCACTTCTACCGAACCTGCACCACCAGGCCAGATAACGCTGACGATCAAGCCAACAGGGTTGCTGGACAGTTTTGATTTGCCAGGAGTGCCGACGCTGACTTCCGACATCGACAGCCAGGTCCTGAAGCATTGTTCCCTGCCGACCCTGGGGGCTTTGGTACAGGGATCGAAGAGCTGCAGCAAGGCGGTGCAGGAATTCATCAAGCGTCCTGGTGAACCGGGCGGCGCCCATGACACAGTGCGCAGTCTGCGCCTGCAACGTCGACTTCTTGAAGCAGAAACGAAGTCTACGGAACGTAGAATACGTTTTCAATTATCGGTGAAAGGACTTGATCCGAATAAATGGGGACAGCCGGACACATTCCAAAGCTGGGCGGCAGCCATTACCCGCAAGCAGATCCGTCATCTTCATATCAGTCTTGATTTTCTGCCTCATTCCCTGTGGGCACAAGCAATCGCTTCTGTAACGACTGCCAGCCAATGGCAAACCTTGTTCATCAGCTTGTATAGGCTTGAGCCGGAAAAATTTATCGATCATGGGGGCAATGCTCTGCGTGCAATACACTACGGCCCTGGCATGCAGCGGCTAGAGCTTGGTTTGAACAGCGTGTTTTCCGTGAATGATGCCTTTGCCTTGCTGGGGTATCTACGCGCCACACCACAATGCAAGTCAGTGGAAATCAACCCAGGTGCAGATACCTGCATTGCAATAAAAATCCTTGCTCAAGGGCTGCCCGAAACTGACGTCGATGAATTCAAGATTGGTCAGGACCTGAAATCAGAACAGCAGAGCATTCTCGGTGCTGTACTTTGCAATCCAAAGCTGCAGCATTTTTCCGGAGTTGGTGTTTCACTCAATGGTGATATCGCAGAGCACTTAAGTAATCTGTTAAAGAATAATTCTGGCTTGAGATCGCTATTGTTAGCACATAACAATTTGACGGAAAACGATGCGATATCGCTTGCTCAAGGAATTGCTTCCCATCCTGCTTTGGAATCCCTGAATTTCTCCAACGATGACATCGGTATTGGAGGTTGGGCGGCGCTCGGCGAGGCAATCGCGGCAAACGCAAATTTGGCCAATGTCAGATTGCCTAATTCGGATTGGACTGACTTGACAATGCCACTCGAGGAAGCAGTTGCATTCATAGCACCGCTTTCCAACGCTACAAGATTGCTGCACCTGGACTGGCAGCGTTGTCCATTGACTGTAGAGACCTTGCCTTATCTGCACAAACTGGTACAAAACAATCCCGCCATGTTTGCGTTGGGTTGCCTTTTCATCACCGACATGGAGATCGCAAAAAGTTTGACGACGTTGCTGGCTGATATTTCCCATCCACTCACTGTGGACTGCCGGGGAAGTGACGAAGTTTGCGCGTTCTTTGCCACAGTTTGTCGTCCCAATCCGCTGTTGCATTTGAAATGCTTTCCACAATGATGCAAAGGTAATGCTTGCTCGATACACCGCGGGAACAGAGTTGAAGGGTTTGTTACTCAAGCTGTTCAATCTCAACCCAGTATCCAATGGAAGACAAATTGTATGGACAAGGTTCACAACACACCGCACCAGCTGGCCAGTGCGATCAACAATACCGACCCAAGCCACCGGGCAAGCCGCCGCCAGTAACGGCGCAGCCAACATTGCAGGGAATGGGCAGCGCCTGGCTTTACCGTCATGCATTCCACACGGCTTTGCGGACAGTTGCGCACAGCCTGGCATGCCGGTGCTGCCGGCGGATCTCGATGTAAATATTTTTTCACAATGCACAATACCAGCGCTGATTGCGCTGACACAGGTTTCGCACAGCAGTCATCAAAGTGTGGAAACCTATCTGGAGCAGCCGGGCAAACCAGGCGGTGCCCAGGCTCGTGTGCGAGGGCTGCGTTTTCAGCATTACTGGAATGGCTTGCTTTTGCGTGGGCAAAGTTTGCGGCAGAGTTCAACGGTTATCGATCTGGCTCTGCGTGCAAATCATGGCAATTTGTTCGACAGGTATCGGGCGCAGAAGGAACTCGTTTCAGCGCTGGCATTGATTCCCAAACCGGCAAGTTGCGTGCAACTGAACTTGCATCATATTGCGCCGGCAAGCTGGCTGAAAGCATTCGATGTTGCCGCCGAAACGTTGGAATGTAAAGAGATCCAGGTCAATCTTGATCGGGAAATTGGCGACAGATTTTCAGATCTGGTTTTGCCTGGTTTGAAATTGCTGGAGGACAAGCGCGGCAAGGACTGCCGCATCAGCCTGAGTTTGGGTGAATCCACCAGCATGGATGACGCCTTGGCAATGCTTGCCTATCTGCGCTCGACCAGCCAGTGCAAAGCGTTGACGATAGGCTTCAAGCCGGCCGTGCCTTCGGCAATCTACACACTGTTGACCGGTTTGCCGCAAACCCATGTCGAAAAGCTCAGCTTGAACTTTTCCATGCCGGATGCATTACAGGAATTACTCATTCCGGCCTTGCGCAACCCGCATCTGGAAGAGCTGGTTCTTTCTTCCGCAGGACTGGATGACTTTGGCGCAGCCTTGCTGGCAGCCGTGCTTGCCCACAATTCTGGCTTGAAATCACTGGCACTGATTCACAACCGCATAGGCACTGCGGGAACACTGAATCTGGCGTGCGCGATCGCTGCCCATCCCGGCCTGCAACGCTTCTCTTACACCCAGCGAAAACTGGACCAGACCGCATGGTGCGCACTGGGCGATGCGCTGGCGCGCGCACGCGGAATACAGGACATTGCCATCAGCGAAGTGGAAATGAAAGACGATAGCCTGACGGCTTTTCTGGAAAATGTGTGCACGCGGACCAACCTGGCGCATCTGAACATCAGTGGCAGCCCGGTAAGCCAGGATTCGTGGCCGTTGCTGGGCAGACTGGTGAGCAACAATCATGGCTTGCGCAGGCTGAACATCTTCGCCATGGAGGAATGCGAGGCCTTGACGGCATTTACCAAGGTGCTGGAAAATGCCGCCGCGCCTTTGACCGTGCGCTACAACCCGATTGAAGATAAAGTCAAGGCAGTGTTCCAGCAAGCAGCACGGCACAACCCGCTGCTGCATGTCGAGCCAAACTGAATGGGTCGTTTGCCGTTCAACGGTTGGCTGCGTGGTATGAGGTTACCCGTTCGACCTCGTTTTTCGAACCCAGGAAGACCGGCACGCGCTGGTGCAGCTTTTCCGGCTGGATGTCAAGGATGCGCTGCTTGCCATCGGTGGCCGCGCCGCCAGCCTGTTCGACGATGAAGGCCATCGGGTTGGCTTCGTACATCAGGCGCAGCTTGCCTGGCTTGTCCGGCTCGCGGCCATCGGCCGGGTACATGAAGATGCCGCCGCGGGTCAGGATGCGATGCACGTCGGCGACCATCGAGGCCACCCAGCGCATGTTGTAGTTCTTTTTCAGCGGGCCGGTTTCGCCTGCCAGCATTTCATCGACATATTGCTTGACCGGTGCAAACCAGTGGCGCATGTTCGATGCATTGATGGAAAATTCCTTGGTGTCGACAGGGATCTTCGGGCTGCTTTGGGTCATCACCCAGGAACCCATTTCGCGGTCGAGCGTGAAACATTGCACGCCATTGCCGGTCGTCATAACCAGCATGGTTTGCGGGCCGTACACGGCATAGCCGGCGCAGACTTGCTGATTGCCTGGCTGGAGGAAATCCTTCTCGGTCGGCGTGGTCATACTCTCTGGCGCCTTGAGCACCGAGAAAATCGTGCCGATGGAGACGTTGACATCGATATTGCTGGAGCCATCGAGCGGATCGAACAGCAGCAGGTATTCACCCTTGGGATAACGGTTCGGGATGGGATGGATGGTTTCCATTTCTTCCGATGCCATGGCAGCCAGGTGGCCGCCCCATTCATTGGCTTCAAGCAGGATGTCGTTGGAAATGATGTCGAGCTTCTTCTGCACTTCGCCTTGGACGTTTTCCGAATCGGCGCTGCCCATGACATCGCCCAAGGCGCCCTTGCCGACGGCATGGCTGATGGTCTTGCAGGCGCGCGCGACGACTTCGATCAACAGCCGCAATTCGGCCGGGATGGTGTTGTGCAGGCGCTGTTCTTCAATCAAGTGCTGGGTAAGGCTGATGCGTTTCATTGATAATTTCCTGTTTTTCTACGGTATTCGGTTATGCGTGAGCGCTTGATTGTTGCCCGATTCAAGCGGCGAGCGCCTTGCTGACCACTTCCAGCACATCCTTGGAAAGCTTCCTGGTGGCAGCCACGCGTTCGAGTGCAGCACGCATTTTAGCCTGAGCGGGCGGCGCATACTTGCGCCAGCGGTCCAGCGTCCTGGCCAGGCGCGCTGCAACTTGCGGATTGATACCATTGAGCGCGATGACCTGTTCGGCCCAGAATGCATAGCCGCTGCCATCGGCGGCGTGAAACCGCGAGGGGTTGCCATTGCAAAAACTGAACACCAGGCTGCGGGCGCGGTTGGGATTCTTCAGGCTGAAAGCGGGATGGGTCATCAACTGGCGCACGGCAGCCACATCGGTCGAGCGTGCGGTGGCCTGCAGCGTAAACCACTTGTCGATCACCAGCGCTTCGTTTTCGAACTCTTCATAAAAACGCGCCAGCGCATCGGCACGTCCGGGGGCGGCGCCATTGAGCAAGGCGCCCAGGGCGGCCAGGCGGTCGGTCATGTTGCCGGCCTGGTCGCACTGGCTTTGCGCCAGTGTGTGGGCTGCATCGTCGTCGAGTTCGGAGAGATACGACAGCGCCAGGTTCTTCAAGCCGCGTTTGCCGGCCGAAATGGCGTCCGGGCTGTAGTCGCCCGGCGTCTGGTTGTCATGCCATGCCCGTTCCAGGTCGCTGCGCAAGGTTTTGGCAATCAGGCCGCGCAACTGGCACCGCGCATGATGGATGGCCAGCGGATCGATGACCTCCATCTGCTCCGCCATCATGGTTTCCGAGGGCAGCGTCAGCGCCAGTTCGCGAAATGCCGCATCGAGCGTGTCATCGTTGAGTGTCTTGCCCAGCGTGGCGCAAAACGCCTCGATGCTGTCGCCAGGAGTGGCAACTGCATCATCGGCCTGTTGGGCTGCGGGATTTGTATCGGCTGCCGTGCCTGAAGCCGGGTTGCCGTCTGTGGCCAGAACCGGGAACGGATTGGCGGCCGAACGTTTCACCGCAGTTGTGCCCGCAGTTGCGTTCGCATTTGCGTTTGCATTTGCGTTCGCATTGGCTACCACTTCCTCGCCACCCTGCCCCAGGTTTGCCGTCATCGTTTGCAGACGCCGCATGGCCAGACGCTGGCCGGCTTCCCAGCGGTTGAACGGGTCGCTGTCATGGGCCATCAGGAAGGCCAGGTCGTCGTCGCTGTAATCGAATTTCAGCACTACAGGCGCAGAGAAGTCGCGCAGCAGAGACGGCACCGGCGCTTCCTTGATGCCGGTGAAGCGGAAGACTTGTTCAGCTTCGGTCAGTTCCAGCACGCGGGTGGTTGTCGGGCCAGCGCCATCCGTCGCGCTTGCAGGATTTGCCGGGTGCGCCACATTGGCCTCACCGCTTTCGTCAAGCTGCAAAGCCATGTCCTGGCCATTGCTGTCGAGCAGCCCGACAGCGACGGGAATATGGAACGGCAGCTTTTTTTCCTGGCACGGCGTAGGCGGGCAGGACTGCTTCAAGGTCAGCGTGAAGGTTTGTGCCTTGGCGTCGTATGCGGTGCTGGCTTGCACCACCGGCGTGCCGGCCTGGCTGTACCAGCGCTCGAACTGCGCCAGTTCGCGGCCATTGGCGTCCACCATGGCGGCGCGGAAATCATCGCAGGTGACGGCCTGGCCATCATGGCGTTCGAAGTACAGGTCCATGCCCTTGCGAAACCCATCGCGGCCAAACAGGGTCTGGTACATGCGCACCACTTCCGAACCCTTTTCATAGATGGTGACGGTATAGAAATTATTGATTTCCACATACGCGTCGGGGCGTACCGGATGGGCCATCGGACCCGCGTCCTCGGGGAATTGCGCCTGCCGCAGCACCCGCACATCGTCGATGCGCTTGACCGCGCGGCCGCTGTCGGTGCCGATCATGTCGGCGGAAAATTCCTGGTCCCGAAATACCGTCAAGCCTTCCTTCAAGGACAGTTGGAACCAGTCGCGGCAAGTCACGCGGTTGCCGGTCCAGTTATGGAAGTATTCATGCCCGACCACGGCTTCGATGTTGGCGTAGTCGGCATCGGTGGCTATGCGTGAATTGGCCAGCACGAATTTGGTGTTGAAAATGTTCAAGCCCTTGTTTTCCATCGCACCCATGTTGAAGTCGCCCACGGCGACGATCATGAAGCGGTCGAGGTCGAGTTCCAGGCCAAAGCGCTCTTCATCCCAGCGGATGCTGTTCTTGAGCGAATCCATGGCATGCGCGGTCTTGTCGAGGTTGCCGTCCTCGACCCAGACCTGCAGCAGCGCTTGACGTCCCGAAGCAAGCGGATACTGTTCTTCCTGGCAGACCAGCTGGCCGGCGACCAGCGCAAACAGATAGGACGGCTTCTTGAAGGGATCTTCCCACAGGGCATAGTGGCGGCCATCATCGAGCTCGCCTTCTTCGATGAGATTGCCGTTGGACAACAATACCGGATACCGCTGTTTGTCGGCGCGCAGCATGATGCGGTACACCGCCATGACGTCGGGACGGTCGGGAAAAAAGGTTATCTTGCGAAACCCTTCGGCCTCGCACTGGGTGAAGAAATTCCCGTTCGAGACATACAGTCCCGACAGCGAGGTATTGTCCTGCGGGTGGAGCGCAGTTTCGATTTCCAGCGTGACCTCGTCGGGCGCGCGTTCGATGCGCAAGATGCCGCCGCGGATCTGGTAGTCGCGCTTGCCCAAAGCGCGGCCATTCAACCTCAGTGCCACCAGCTCCAGGTCTTCGCCGAACAGCACCAGCGCCTTTTCCTGCGACGCCGGATTGCGCACCAGCGTCAGGCGGGTCGCAACCCGGGTCAACGCCGGGTCAAGGTCGAAGCCCATGTCGACGGTCTGGACCCAGAAGCCTGGCTGGTCGTATTGGTTGCGGTAGATCGTTTGGGGAGTATCAGTGCGCATGGCGGTCTTGGAAGTGGATGGGGGCTTTTAGCGTTGTTCAGTACTTGATACTTGGTGCTCCGTGCTTGGTGCTTGGATCTCGCAGCTCGGTGTTTGGTGCTTGCTGCTTGCTGCTTGCTGCTTGCTGCTTGCTGCTCGGTACATTGCGATCCTGGCATTCTACCGTCCTGCCGGAATGCTGCAATGCCGGATTGCTGCAGCCGCGGATGACCATCTTGCCACAATGGCCAGTATGGCATGGGCAAGCGCTTTTTGCCGATGATGCAAGGCTGGATTCAACCGGTGCTGACAAGCTGGCAGCGAATGGCTGCATTGGCTGCAATGCCCGATTGCCGAGCCGTGCGGCAGTCGATGGATGCAACGTCGGCCAGCAAGGACAGCATGATTGGCGAGCAATGGCCCGTGGCGGAGCGTCCCTGCAATGGATGGCTGCAATCCAGGCCTGCATTGGCTACAATCAGTTCATTCTTTGAAATCAATCCTTGACGGCCGCCAGGCCAACGCCATCATGCACAAGCCGCTTATGCAGTCGAATGACACTCACCTGCGCCGCCTCCTGGCTTGTCTGTTCATTGCCGCCAGCCTGCTGCTGGGCGGCTGCGCCAGCATCATCCGCAGCGAAGTCACGGTGTTCCATGAGTGGCCAGATGCTGCTGGCGAGCGCAGCTACGCCTTTGCCCAGCTGCCCGGCGATGAAAACAACCTGGAGTTGCACAGCTACCAGTCCCTGGTGCGCGAGCAGCTGGCAAAGCTGGGTTTTGTTGAAGCCGCCAGCGCCTCTGCGCAGTACAAGGTAGCCATGGAGTACAGCATCGAGATGCGCGAAAAACGCGTGCTCGAAGCCGTTGCCATTGACCCGTTCTACAGCGGCCGCATCGGTTTCTACGGGCCAGGGCGCGGCATGTTTTATGACCCGTTCTGGTATGGCCCGACGCCGGTGGTCGAGCGCACCGTCGACGTCTACAGCCGCCGCCTGCGCCTGCCGATTTCGTGCATGAACGACGGCAGGATGGTGTATGACGTCACCGTCACCAGCGAGGGCGCCACGCCTTCGCTGGCAACCATCATGCCATTCATGGTGCGCAGCGCCTTCGACGATTTTCCGGGCAAAAGCGGCACGGCGCGCTTCGTGGAGTTGAAGACCAAATAGTGCCCAGCCATGGCTGCGCAACCTGATACCCATCTGGATGCACGGGTTTGCCAGCGCAGCTCCGGGCATATCGGTGTGTCTATCCAACGCGATGCCAGGGTCAAGGCGTGTAATACGCCTGTGAACCCAGCGTAATGGCCACCACCAGCAGCACCGCAATGATCAGCACCACCAGCAGGCGGCCAAACCTTGGTGTGCCATTGCCGCCGGCGTCGCGCTTTCCATCGACACTCATGGAATCAGGATGGTGGAGCCGGTGGTCTTGCGCGCCTCCAGTTCGGTGTGGGCCGTGCGCACATCGGCCAGCGCATGGCGCTGGTGGATTTCCAGCGTGATCTTCTTGCTGCTGACCATGCCGAACAGGTCGGCAGCCGCGGTTTCCAGTTCATCGCGGGTGGCGATGTAATTGAACAATGTCGGCCGGGTGACGAACAGCGATCCGCGCGAAGCCAGCTCCTGCAGACCGAACGGCGCAACCGGACCGGAGGCCGAACCAAAACTGACCATCATGCCGCGCGGCGCGAGGCAATCGAGCGAACCGGCAAAGGTATCCTGGCCGATCGAGTCGTACACCACCGGCACCCCACGCCCCTCGGTAATTTCCTTGACCCGCTCGACGAAGTTTTCCTTTTTGTAGTTGATCACATGGCTGCAGCCGTGCGAACGCGCCAGCGCCGCTTTTTCATCCGAACCGACCGTGCCGATCATGTTGACGCCCAGTGCGCGCGCCCATTGGCAGGCAATCAGACCCACGCCACCGGCGGCGGCATGGAACAGGATGGTCTCGCCACCTTGCAGCCGGAATGTGCGGCGAAACAGGTACTGCACCGTCAAGCCTTGCAGCATCATCGCCGCTGCGGTGTCGAAGCTGATGTCTTCGGGCAGTTTGAGCAAATGGGCGGCCGGCATCACGCGCGCCTGCGCATACGAACCCGGCGGGCGCGAGACATAGGCCACGCGGTCGCCCGGCTTGATGTGCTTGACATCCGGACCCACCGCTTCCACCGTGCCGGCGCCTTCCATGCCCAGCGTGGCCGGCAGCGGCAGCGGCAGCGGGTATAGGCCGGTACGGAAATACACATCGATGTAGTTCAAGCCGATGGCAGCGTGGCGCACCAGCGCCTGGCCCGGGCCGGGCTGGCCCAGCTCGACATCGACATAGTCCATTACTTCCGGCCCGCCGGTGCGGCTGATCTGGATTGCCTTGGTCGTCATGGTGGTGGTCATGGTCAAATTCTCCGTTTGATTATTGTTGGTCTGGTTCAGGATGGCGGCACCAGTATGCATGAAATGCCTGCTGTCTGGCGCCCTCCCGTGCAGCGGCTCAGGCCTTCGGTTCCGGCTTCTTTTGTTTCGATAACAGGTACACACCCAGCAAGACCAGCGTGGTGCCGACCAGCTGGAATCCGGTAATCGGCTCGCCCAGAAGCCAGGCGCCGAGAAACAGCGTCGACACCGGCCCCACCATGCCGGCCAGCGATGCGGTGGCCGCACCGATGCGGGAAACGGAAATCATCACCATGAACACCGGCACCACCGTGGAAAAGACCGCATTGAACATCGACAGGCCATACACCGGCATCGGCTGCAGCAGCACTGCGGCCGGACGCAGCAGGAAGAACTGGCCGATGCAGGCAATGCTGGAGACGCACATGGCATACGCCACCAGGCGGATGGCGCCGACGCGCTGGAGCAGCTCGCCGGAGAGCAGCAGATACACCGCATAGCTGATGGCGCTGCCCAGCACATATATGCTGCCCAGCGGTACATTGCTGCCGCCGGTCTGGATGTCATGCACGAACACCAGCACGGTGCCCAGGTAGCAAACCCCGAGCGCCATCCATTGCAGCCCGATGATTTTCTTCTTCAGGTAAAACACCGACAGCAGCAGCACGAACGACGGCGTCAGGAACAGGATCAGGCGTTCCAGCCCTGCGGTGATGTATTGCAGCCCGATGAAGTCGAGGAAGCTCGACAGGTAATAGCCGATCAGGCCGAGGAAGACGATGCGCAGGCGGTCGCGCCCCGCCAGCGCCGGCCCCTTGCGGGCCTGCCAGATGGCGATGATGAAAAAGAATGGCAGTGAAAACAGCATGCGAAATGCCAGCAGCGTCACCGCATCGATATGGTAGCGGTACAGCAGCTTGGCGACGATGGCCTTGGTGGAAAACAGGATGGCGCCAACAATGGCGATGGAAAGCCCAATCAGGAACTGCTGGCGTTCACTGCGCTGAACCGATATCGGAATGGAATTCATGGTTTGTCATGGTAACGGCATGGGATTTCGGAAAGGCGAACACTACTTTCTCTTCATCAGCGAGCCCAGCACGCCGCGGATGATTTGCCGCCCCACGTTCGAGCCAATGGCGCGGGCAGCCGACTTCATCATTGCCTCGCCGATCGATTCGCGCGAGCGTGGCTGGCCAGCGGTACGCCCGCCCATCAAACCGCCGAGCACATCCTGCAGCTGCTCTCCGATTGATGGCCCTGATGGTAATGGCGCAGGCGCAGGTGCCGGAGCGGGAGCCGCGGCAGGCGAAGTGGCGGTATCGCGCCTGCGGCCCGGCGCCGCACGCGAAGCGGACGAATCATTCGAGGCGGCCTGGCCCGCAGGCTGGTTGCCCCACTGGTTAGCGCTGTTACCCCAGTCATTGCCGGGCATTGGCGCCGAGCCTGGTGTGGCCTCGCCGGCATCGGCTGGGGCCGAACCGCGCGTTGCATCAGGCGCCGGCGGCGCAGCGGTGCCCGGCATGGGCTGCGCCGCCACCCTGCCCTTGATTTTTTCATAGGCCGAGATGCGGTCGATCGGCGTTTCATAAACGCCTGCGACCACTGAACTGGCGATCAGTGCGCGCCGTTCCTCGGGGGTCAGCGGACCGGCTTGCGACAACGGCGGCGTGATAAAGGCGCGCTCGACCATCATCGGCCGGCCTTTTTCATCGAGGAAGGAAACCAGCGCCTCGCCCACGCCCAGGTCGGTGATCGCCGCTTCGATATCGAGCGCAGGATTGACGCGGAAGGTCTGTGCCGCTGCATGCACTGCCTTCTGGTCGCGCGGCGTATAGGCGCGCAAGGCATGCTGCACACGGTTGCCGAGCTGGCCCAGCACGCTGTCGGGAATGTCGAGCGGATTTTGCGTAACGAAAAACACGCCGACGCCTTTGGAGCGGATCAGGCGCACCACCTGTTCGATTTTTTGCAGCAGCGCCTTGGGCGCCTCATCGAACAACAGATGCGCTTCGTCGAAAAAGAATACCAGCCGGGGTTTGTCGACGTCGCCAACCTCGGGCAAATGCTCGAACAATTCCGAAAGCAGCCAGAGCAGGAAGGTGGCGTACAGGCGCGGCGCATTGAGCAGTCTGTCGGCCGCCAGGATGTTGATGATGCCACGGCCGCCGGCATCGGTCTGCAGCAGATCGTCGATGTCGAGCATCGGCTCGCCAAAGAACTGGTCGCCGCCCTGCTCCTCGATACCGACCAGGCCGCGCTGGATGGCGCCGATCGAAGCCGCCGAGATGTTGCCGTACTCATTCTGGAAGCTGGCTGCATTGGCGCCGACATGCTGGAGCATGGCGCGCAGATCCTTGGTGTCGAGCAGCAGGAAGCCATTGTCGTCGGCAATCTTGAACACCAGCTGCAGCACGCCTTCCTGGGTGTCGTTGAGATTGAGCATGCGCGCCAGCAGCAGCGGACCGAGGTCGGAGACCGTGGCGCGGATCGGGTGGCCCTGCTGGCCGAAGACATCCCACAGGGTCACAGGACAGCCTTGCCAGGCCGGTGCCGGCTGGCCCATGGCGGCCAGCCGCTCGGTGATTCCGGGATTGCCGCCACCGGGCTTGGCCAGACCTGACAGGTCGCCCTTGACGTCGGCCATGAAGACCGGCACGCCAATGCCCGACAGCGCCTGGGCAATGGCCTGCAGCGTGACGGTCTTGCCGGTGCCGGTGGCGCCGGTGATGCAGCCGTGGCGGTTGACGAGCTGTGGCAGCAGGAACAGTTCGCTGTCCTGGTTGCTGGCGATGCGAAGTGGATTGGGCATGGTTGTTTGCGGTTTTTTTGCGCTGGCAGGCGGATTTGGCCAAGGGTCGCTATGCTAAAATTGCCATTTTCTTGCGCCTGGCATTGGGCAAATCATTGTAAACCAGGCTGGGCCGAATCATTGTACGGACGTGCGGCAAGGAGGCGCCGCTGCTGACGCAGCGCCGTGGTGATGGTAACGACAGGGTAACGGCAGGGCAAACTGCGGCATCAGGCAAGCAGCCTGCACAAAGAACGCAAGCGGCTCGCCAGCACCGCGCAGGCACGACAAAAGACACGTCCTGGTCGAGCAAGACCCGAGCAGAATCCAGGCAAGGTTCAAGCAAGGTCCAAGCAAGGTCAACGCAACTGCGGCGCATCAGCGCCCTCATGAAGAGAGAACCGTTATGGCAGGACACAGCAAATGGGCCAACATCAAGCACAAGAAGGCGGCCACTGACGCCAAGCGCGGCAAGATCTGGACTCGCCTGATCAAGGAAATCACCGTTGCGGCCCGCATGGGCGGCGGCGATGCAGCCACCAACCCGCGCCTGCGCCTGGCGATGGAAAAAGGCGCCGATGCCAACATGCCCAAGGATAACGTCACCCGCGCCATCCAGCGCGGCACCGGCGCCCTCGATGGCGCCACCTATGAAGAAATCCGCTACGAAGGTTATGGCATCAATGGCGCGGCCATCCTGGTCGACTGCATGACCGACAACCGCGTGCGCACCGTGGCCGAAGTGCGCCATGCATTTGCCAAGTTCGGCGGCAACATGGGCACCGAAGGCTCGGTGGCCTTCCTGTTTCGCCACTGCGGCCAGCTGTTCTATGCCCCGGGCACCGATGAAGATTCCTTGATGGAAGCGGCGCTGGAAGCCGGCGCCGAAGATGTGATCAGCGACGAGGAAGGCGGCTTCGAAGTGCTGTGCCCGCCGCATGAGCTGTCCTCTTTCAAGGACCAGATGGAAGCAGCCGGCTTCAAGGCCGAGCTCGCGGAAGTGACGATGAAACCATCCACCGAGACCGTGTTTGCGGGTGACGATGCGGTGAAGATGCAG
>JBPBPY010000263.1:0-19021 GCA_050954505.1 Janthinobacterium lividum | reverse complement strand
CAAGGACCGTTCGGAACTCAAGGCCATGATGTTCTATCTGGTGTGCGCGGCGATCATGATCACGCTGTGCGATTCACGCTACGGCAGCATTGCGCTGCTGTTCCTGATTGCCATGCGGGTGCTGCTGCGCGGGCGCGCCAGGAACGTGGTCATCATCATGCCGTTCGTGACCATGATCTTCCTGCTTGGCCTGGCGCTGTTCCAGTCCAAGGTCACCGGTGACAATGTCAGCGGCCGCTTGTTCATCACCGGACAGGTGCTGGCCAATTTCGGTGCCGGCGAAATGATGGGGCTGAAGTCATTCGACATCAACTATGGCGACATGGGTTATGCCAACGTGCTGACCAAGTTCGGCATGATCCTGTGCATTGCGCTGTGGCTGGGATTCTGGCTCATCCGCATGAGTGACGAACGCGGCAACCGTTTCCGTGCGTATGTCGCGGTCTATGCATCGCTGATCCTGACCGTCAGCGGCACCTCGTTTTTTGCGCTCAAAACGGCTGGTGTATTATGGTTCCTGGTTGGCTGCTGTGCGGCCCACAGGTCGATCATGACCGATCCCGTGGTCTCGGCCGGCACGGCCCCTGGCAGTGGCAAGCCCTCAGGTGTGCCGGGCGATGTGGATGTGGCCCGGTCGCCCGCCTCCACCCGCGCTGCGCCTGGCTCACGGCCTGCTTCATCTCCTCCATTCAATTCCTGAGCGTTGGCCACATGGCACTTAAAGTTACCCACATCGTGCGCCAGTATGCACCCTCGATAGGCGGCCTCGAAGATGTCGTGCAGAACATCGCCGCCCAGCAGCTTCACCGCCATGGACAGGCGCCGACCATCGTTACGCTCAACCGCCTGTTTACCAAACCGGATGAATTGCTGGCCGAGCGCGCCGTGGTGGAAGGTGTCCCGGTGGTGCGCCTGCCGTGGTCGGGTTCGAGCCGATATCCGATCACGCCGTCGATTCTGCGCCATCTCGCCGGCGCCGATGTGGTGCATGTGCACGGAGTCGATTTTTTCTATGATTTCATGGCCTGGTCCAAGCCGCTGCACCGGCGCAAGCTGGTGGCTTCCACACACGGCGGTTTCTTCCACACCGCCTTTGCCTCGCGCCTGAAGAAAACGTACTTCAATACCGTCACGCGGCTTTCTTCGATGGCCTATGACCGCGTGGTGGGTACCAGCAACAATGACGGCGACATGTTCGCCGGCATCGTCGCCAAAAACAAACTGTCGGTCATCGAAAACGGCGTCAACGTCGCCAAGTACCGCGACCTCGGTTCTGCCGTGCCGGTTCGTACTGCCATCTATTTCGGCCGCTGGTCGCAGAACAAGGGGCTCGATGAAACGTTGGAGCTGTTTCGCCAGCTGGTGTCGGTGGCACCGCAATGGCGCTTGATCATCGCCGGACGTGAATACGACCATACGGTGGCCTCCCTGGGCGAGCTGGTGGCAGCCAAGGGATTGGCGGCGCATGTGCAGCTGGTGGCCAATCCTTCCCAGCAGGAGCTGGCCGGCCTGATCGGCAGTGCAAGTTATTATGTTTGCCTCTCGCGCCACGAAGGTTTTGGTCTTGCTGCCATCGAAGCCATGAGCGCCGGACTGATCCCCCTGCTGAGCGACATTCCACCGTTTCGCCACCTGATCGAAACCTCCGGGTACGGATTGGTTCTGGCCAATGGAGAGACTGCTGCGTCGGTAAAACGCATCACCGCACAGCATGTCGAGACCGAAAGAAATCATGCCCAGTTACGTCAGGCCGTCCAGCAATTCGTGTTGCGCTACAGCTGGGATCAGGTGGCTCAGCGTTATATCGACATCTATACCGAGCTTGTGCCGCAGGAAAAACGGCGTGCTTGACTGCTCGAGCACGATGCGCGGTGCACCGACATTTGCCCCAACAGGCTGTGCCCGGAACCATCCTGGCGCTGCAGCGTTGGCGTCAGTGCGTCGGTGCGCAGCGCTGGCGCTGGCCGCGCTGCTGGTGGCAGCAGGCAGTGCTGCGCTGGCCAGCGAGAGTGCGGCCGGCGCCGCGCCGCGCGTTGCAGCAGTCTCGCGCAGCGCTGCAGGCGCGGCCTTCGGTTGCCTGGCGCGCTTGCCGCTGCGCGGCATCAATCAGTCCGGTGGCGAGTTCAACAGCGCCACGCTGCCGGGAAAATTCGATACCGACTACACCTTGCCCAACCGCAGCGATCTCGATTTTTCCGCCGCGCTAGGCAGCAACATCGTGCGCCTGCCGTTTCTCTGGGAACGCATCCAGCCCGTCCTCAATGAACCGCTTGACAGGGCTGAACTGCGGCGCCTCGATGCCGTGGTGTCGGCTGCGCACGAACGCGGGTTGTGCGTCATTCTCGACGTCCATAATTACGGCCGTTTCCGGGACAAGCCGATCGGTGCCGCAGAAGTGCCGGTGGCAGCATTTCACGATTTATGGACCCGGCTGGCAAAAGCGTTTTCCGATCCAGCGCAAACCATCTTCGGCCTGATGAACGAGCCAGCCAGCATGCCGGTGCAAGCCTGGGCCCGGATTGCCCAAAGCACGGTAACGAATTTGCGCGAACAGGGTTTCGAGAATATCGTGCTGGCGCCTGGTGGACGCTGGAGCGGCATGCATGAATGGACCAAGCGTTTTGATGGCAGCTCGAACGCTGAAATGTTTGGCGGATTTTCCGATCCGCTGAAACGGACCTGGATTGAAGTTCACCAATATGCGGACAGCGATTTTTCCGGTACCAGGACGGAGTGCATCGATGCGGCGCGCTTGAAGCCGATGTTCGACGCCGTGTCGGCCTGGGCGGCAAAAAATGGCCAGCGCCTGTTCCTGGGCGAATTTGGGACGCCAGGCAACGAGAAATGCCTGGCTGCACTCGAAACCATGCTCAGGCAAATGCAGAACGATGGCAACTGGGCCGGCTGGACCTACTGGTCGGCCGGGCGCTGGTGGGGCGGCTATCCAATGAGCATCCAGCCTGCCGGCGGGCAGGACAAGCCGCAGACCGGCATCCTGCGGCGTTATCTGGAGCGCTGAAGCGGCAACATCGGCATGGCAGGCCGGGCATGCCGCGGCAAATTGCACGTTTTTGCGGCACGGCTTCAAATCCGAATGGCGGAGCAGAGGCAGGAAGCAACGATTTCAAGATCAACGGAAAATATAGACATAAGTCACAATACAGCAATGGGAATTACAGCATGATGAGTTGGAGCCGGCACGACGCCCGTGCCGCAGCCGTGGCTTGCAAGAAGCGCACGGTCATGGCCCAGCGGCGCTGCAGGGAATGCGCCGACGCTGCCGCGCAAAGCGCTTGCACGGCGCACATCGCGACCGTATCGGCTTGTGATTCAACGGTCATGCCCGGCATCTGGTTGTGAAGGATTAAGATGAAATTTTTGGTGATTTCCGCTCATGACTATCGTTCGCGGCGCAAGGCTGGAATCCACTTCACGACGGCGGAACTGGCCAAGCTGGGACAGACACGATTTTTTTCGTGCCGCTACAGCTTGCTGTCCAAGCTGAAAGCCGACCCGCGCATTTCCCTCGATGCCTTGTCGAACAGGAAGACAATGTTCGAAAATGTCGAATGCTACCTGTGGCGCACGCCGATTCATCCCTTCAACATGAACCGGCCCTTCCTGCTGCCGCTGGAAAACCTGTTGTTCCGTCTGTATGCCGATTATCCCAGCCCGGTTCTGGTCGAATGGATCAAGGATTCCGATGCCATCTTTTTCGAGAGCGGCATCGCCCCGATTTTCATCAAGCTGGTCAAGAAGCTCAATCCTGCCGCCCGTACCATCTATGTGGCATCGGATGATCTCGCAACCATCAACGTGGCACAGTTCGTCAAGAGCACCTTCGATCAATTCGCGCCCAGCCTCAGTGCCATCTGCCTGAAATCGAAATACATGGCACCAGCCATGCCGGCGTCGGAAAACCGCTACGTGATTCCGCACGGTTTCGATTTTTCCGTTGGCGACCATGCCGACCCGTCACCCTATGGACCTGGCGTCCATGCTGTCTCGGTTGGCTCGATGCTGTTCGACCCCGATTTCTTCGTCAGCGCTTCACGGCAATTTCCCGAGGTAAGGTTCCATGTCATCGGCTCGGGCGCGGCACGTCATCCGGCGTATGGCGAGAATGTCATCACCTACGATGAAATGCCGCATCGGCAGACACTGCCTTACATCAAGCATGCCAGCTTCGGCATCGCGCCCTACCGCCCGGAAAATCTGCCACGCTATCTGGCCGATACCTCGCTGAAACTGATGCAATATGATTTTTTCAAACTGCCGGCCGTCTGCCCGGCCGCCATTGTCGGGGACTATGGTTCGCGCTTCGGCTACCAGGCTGGCGATGAGGCGTCGATCCGGGCGGCCATCAGCGCAGCGATCGGCGCACCCCATGTCTCTTCCCGGACACCACTGCACTGGTCGCAGGTGGTACAACGCATGCTTGACCCCGAAGCGTTCGATGACACCAGGCTGTCAGCCGCATGAATCAGGAAACAGGATCAATGAATGTCTAAAGCAACCGTATCAGCAGTCTCGCAAGCAGCAGTGGCAACAACAGCAGGTGCACAGGATGAGTTGGGCAAGGTCCTGGCACTGAGTGGCTTCCCGATTCGCAGCACCAGCAAGGAAAAGCTCGCAGCTTTTTTGGTGGCACGTATGGAAAACGGCCGGGCGCATGGCCAGCGGGTGGCACTTTTTTTTGCCAACACCAATTTCATAGTAAAGTGCCGCTTCATCCTGCAGCGCGAGCCGGATAATGGCTTGCTGCTGGTCAACGACGGCATCGGCCTCGACATTGCTGCCAAGCTCATCCATGGCCAGCGTTTCGAGGAAAACCTCAATGGCACCGACTTCACTCCATTCCTGTTCCAGGCTGCTGGCCGGGTGCTGCGGGTATTCATGATCGGCGCCCGTCCCGAAGTGCTGGCGCGCGCCGTGCACCATGTGCGCCAGCAGTTGGGCCAGGATGTGGTCGGCAGTTGTGACGGCTACGATGGCTTGAAGTCCGACGCCGGTCTGGTCGAGCGCATCAACGCCGCACAGCCGGACGTGGTGCTGGTTGCCATGGGCAACCCGATCCAGGAGGAATGGATCCTGGTGCGCCAGGCGGCCATCGAGGCGCCGGTGATGATCGGTGTCGGTGCGCTGTTCGACTTCTGGGCCGGTGACAAGGCGCGTGCACCGCAGTGGATACGCAGCGCACGGCTGGAATGGTTTTACCGCCTGTGCCTGGAGCCGCGCCGGCTGCTGCGCCGTTATACCTTCGATATCCTGGTCTTCCTGGGACATTGTTTCAAGTATCGATAATTTTTGGATTGGCGTATGAAGCACATGAGTGGAAAGTCCGTTTCGTGAAAGGTGACCTGACCAAGGGCGCGCTGTGGCTCACAACCGCGCGCATCATCACCAATCTGCTGGCATTCGTCAGCACCTTGTTGCTGGCACGCCTGCTGACGCCGGAAGACTTCGGCCTGGTGGCCATTGCCACCACTATCCTGGCCATCGTCTCGGCAATCACCGATATCTCGATGGGCAATGCGTTGATCCATCATCACGGACCGACGGAGGAGCATTTCCAGACGGCGTTTACCATGAACATCATCCGCGACGGCTTTGTCGGTTTGGTGATGATGGCCTGCGCACCGCTGGTGGCCAAGACCTACGGCGACCCGCGCCTGCTGCTGTTGATGCTGGTGTTCGGCGTGGCCTCCGCATTGAAGGGCCTCTACAATCCCAAGACCGTGGTCTTCACGCGCAAGCTGGTGTTCTGGCAGGACTTTGTCCAGACCATTGCACAAAAAGTTGCCGGCCTGGTGTTCTCGGCGACCGTGGCGATCATCTTCCACAGCTACTGGGCGCTAGTGGCAGGCCAGCTTGCTGCGCAAGCCATCGCCACCATCCTGTCGTATGCATTCGTGTCGTTCCGGCCGCGCTTCAACCTCAAGCACATGCGCGAGTTGTGGGGATTCTCGGTCTGGCTGACACTGGGCCAGATGGTCACCACGCTGACATTGAAATTCGACCATCTGCTCATCGGCTGGTACCTGGGCCGCCCGACCCTGGGTCTGTATACCGTGGGTGACAACCTCGCCGTGCTGCCCACGCGGGAAGCCACCCAGCCCTTGCAGCAGGTCCTGTTTCCGGGACTGGCGCGCCTGGTCGGCGACCCCGAGCGGCTGCGCTACGGCTACAAGCTGGCGCAGTCATTCGTCAGTGCCATCGCCCTGCCGATCGGTTTTGGCTTTGCGCTGCTGGCGCATTCGCTGGTGCTGGCGGCAATGGGACAGAAATGGCTGGCAGCGGTGCAGGTGATCCAGATCCTGGCCTGTGTGTTTGCGCTCGAAACCCTGGGCACGGCAGTGCAGCCACTGGCCATGGCCAAGGGCCAGACCAAGATGCTGTTCCAGCGCGATTGCCTGAGCCTGGTGGTGCGCATTCCCATCATCATCGTCGGCATGTACTTTTTCGGCCTGCTGGGCATCGTCTACGCGCGCGGCGTTGCCGGCCTGATCGGCATTGCCATCAACATGCGCTTTGTCAGCCGCTTGACCGGTTTGTCGATGTTCGAGCAACTCGCTGCCAATACCCGCTCGCTGCTCAGCGTGGCCGGCATGTCGGCGGCCATCCTGACATTACAGCATTATTACGGCATCGATGGCGAGCGGCTGGAATTGATCGTCAAGAACGGTTGCTACATCGCGGCCGGCGCGCTGGTCTACCTGCTGGTCCATGGCGTACTGTGGATGCTGGCCGGGAAACCAGGCGGTGCCGAGAGCGAGCTGCTGAAAATGCTCAGCAAGTTTACCGACAAGATCAAGTCCCGCAAACCGGTTGTTCCAGGCCAATGAGCCTGCCGATCTTTTTTATCCTTTTCGTTCAAGAGGCTCCATGAAAGCAATGATACTCGCCGCAGGCAAAGGCACCCGGGTCCAGCCCTTGACCTATGATTTGCCCAAACCCATGATTCCCATCCTCGGCAAACCGGTGATGGAATACCTGGTTGAACATCTCGTCAAGTTCGGCGTGCGCGAGATCATGATCAACGTCAGCTATCTGCACCAGAAGATCGAAGACTACTTTGGCGAGGGCCAGCGCTTTGGCGCCTTGATCGGTTACTCCTTCGAGGGCTACACCACCGACACAGGCGAAGTGTATCCAAAGCCGATCGGTTCCGCGGGCGGCATGAAGAAAATCCAGGAACTCGGAGGCTTCTTCGATGAAACCACGATTGTCATCTGCGGCGATGCGCTGATCGATCTCGACATCAATTCGGCCTTGTTCGAACATCGGCGCAAGGGTGCCAAGGCCAGTGTCATCACGCGTGAAGTGCCGCGTGAAAAATCATCGGAGTACGGCATGGTGGTGACGGACGAGCAGGGCCGTGTCCTGTCGTTCCAGGAAAAGCCCAAGCCGGAAGAAGCGCTCTCGACGCTGGCCAGCACCGGCATCTACATCCTGGAACCGGAAGTGCTGGAACTCATTCCCAAGGACACCGTCTTCGACATCGGTTCGGAACTGTTTCCGCTGCTGGTGGAAAAAAACGTGCCGTTCTTTGCGCAAAAGCGGTTTTTCAACTGGATCGACATCGGCAACGTCAAGGACTTCTGGAGCGTTCTGCAAAGCGCCATGAGCGGGCGGGTTGCGCACATGACCATGCCCGGCATCGAGATTGCCGAGAATGTCTGGGCTGGCTTGAACACCAGTATCGACTGGACCGACACCACCATTACCGGGCCGGTCTACATCGGCTCGGGTACCACCATCGAAGCCGGCAGCACCATCATCGGCCCGACCTGGATCGGCCATGGCAGCCACATCTGTGCCGGCTCGGAAGTCATTCGCAGCGTCCTGTTCGAATACACCCGCCTGCCGAGCGCGACCAAGATGGTGGAAATGGTGGTGTGCAAGGATTACTGTGTCACGCGCGATGGCAAGATGCAGCATGTGTCGGAATGCCCGACCAATAACTGGCTCGATGCGCGCGACCGTCGTTCGGTGCCGCGCGATGTCGCCTCCAAAGTCGACAAGCGCGCGGCGTCCTGAGATCGCGCAGCACGGCGGCAGGTCCGGCGCCTGCCGGTCCAAGCGGCCTCAAGGCCTGTTGTTGGCCCACCGGCATGGCGGTGTGCCTTCAGGCGCCGGGAATATTGAGCAGGGAGCGATGAGCAGGATCAATGAGCAGGGAGTAAAGAGAAGCGCGCCGATCAAAGCGGCGCCGTGATCTTGCGCCGGCAATAGTTGGTTACGGCGCGGGTAAAGCTCTTGCCGCGCCAGGATGCCCAGCACAGGTGCGAGCCATAGGCAGCGTCGCCGCCGAGATGCGAAAGTCCTGCATAGGTGCGCGAGGGATGAAAGGCGTCACGTTGGGGAAACGTGATGCCGCTGTATCTGTCGCGGTTCTTCATGTAGAAGCGCGTAAGCCCACTTGGACCGGTGATGTTGGTGATGGGCAGATGTTCACGCAAATCTTCCGGCGCATCGTTATTGAAGATCGAGGTAATGAAGTCCGCCCAGAAGGGGTGGCCGGGTGCCGATCCGAATACCGCATTGCCAAGCTTGAAATCCGCCGAACCTGGCGTTCCTTCCTCGATCGGCAAGATGCAGCCGGCCGCCAGCAAGCCGGGATCAAGCGGTTTGAGAAGTTTGTAATCGGTATCGAAATAAAAGCCGCCATACGCGTGCATATAGGCCAGACGGGCAATGTCGGCCTTCATGACGCCAAACCGGATGGCTTCGAATTGTGCGGCGAACTGCGGGAACACCCGCGCCATCAGGGCGGAATTGTCCTGGTCGTCCCACAGGTTGTTTTGCCAGTCGGGCAGCAGTTTGACCAGACGCGCGCGGATTCTGCGTTCTTCCCAGCTCAAGGTCTTGCTGGGTGCTGTCAAATGAAATATGCGTGGAATCATGAAAAGGTCCTACCGAAATGAAGGAAGATGTTTGGCGGGTTTCACGCTGGCAGTATGTTCTGCCGACTGCGGGTCGGCACATTGTCAGCATACTGAGTCTCAGCAAATTGCTTGAGTGAAAAGTTCTGCCGTTTATCCACAATATATAAAAAAACAACATTTGTATTGATGCAAGTACATTAAACGTTAAATTTGTGCTGCAGTGCGCAATGCAAAATCCCGCATCGATCCAATTGGTATAAAATAGACAACACCAACGGAGGCCTCAGCCTTCGTTTTTTTTTGTTGTATCAAAAAGTATTCTGTTGCTGGATGCGCAGTCTCGATGTTCACAGGGAACCCTGCGGTGCCCGGCGATGTCAGCAATTTGTCAGTCGCCTGCGATCAAATGCAAGCTCGGCTGCCTCGAGCGCAGGATGCCGGTGCGGGCCGATAGCCGACGCGCCGGGTATTGCCGGTCACCGGTGGCCAAGCAACACTGCGCGAGAATCGTCATCGATTCCTGCTCCCATCACGCCGTAGACTGTTACATTCAATACGCCGGATGGCCGAAGCAAAAAGTGGCCAAACCGGCAGAACGGATTCAATCGACAATGTCGATATTGCATTTTAAGGACCAGTCATGACGCTATTACCGGCACGGGTGCCGAAATTCTCACTGATCATGGGCACATTGGGTCGCGTTGAAGAGGTCGGCCGCTTCCTGCAATCCCTGCAGGCCCAGGATCATCGGGAATTCGAATTGTTCATCGTCGACCAGAATGACG
The DNA here is from genome assembly GCA_050954505.1 of Janthinobacterium lividum. GTDB lineage: Bacteria > Pseudomonadota > Gammaproteobacteria > Burkholderiales > Burkholderiaceae_D > JAQGMO01. Next base: position 9,348 of record JBPBPY010000263.1, on the reverse strand, counting down.
ACGACAGGCTGATGCCATTGATCCAGCAGTACAACGGCCACTTTCCCATTCGACGACTGCATTCGCCCAAGGGACTGTCGCGGGCGCGCAATGTGGCCCTGTCTGAAATTACCGGCGACCTGGTTGCGTTTCCCGACGATGATTGCTGGTATCCCGACGGCGTGCTGTCCTATCTCGCGAGAAAATTCATGGCTGACCCGGCGCTGGATGGCGTCACGGGCCGCTTTGTCGATGATGACGGCCATGATGAAGGACGCTGGCTGGCGAGTACCCGGATCTTGAATCGCTACAATGTCTGGCGCGGGGCGATTTCCTTCAGTATCTTCCTGCGTCGCGCGCTGGTTGAAAAAATTGGCTGTTTCGACGAGACCCTGGGCGTGGGCTCGGGTACCCGTTGGGGCGCTGGCGAAGAGACCGACTTCCTGCTGCGTGGACTCGACGCCGGCGGCAGGATGGAGTTCGACCGCGAACTGGTGCTGCGCCATCCGGTGAAGGCGGCTAAGTTCGACGCCGCTGCCATCGAACGGCAAACCCGCTATGAAGAAGGATTTGGCCGCGTGATTCGCTGCTCCGCCTATCCGGCCTGGTATTTCCCATCGGTTTGCCTGCGCACGCTGATGGGCTCGACCCTGGCGCTGCTGCGCGGCCGGCCGGCGCAGGCCCGCTTCAAACTCTACAGTGTGCGCTCGCGCATCAAGGGCTGGATGCCTGCGGCAAGCCGCAGCCTGACATCGGCATTCGAACGTCGAACGCACGCGCCGGTGACGCCTGCGGTGCGCATCGAGGCGCGCGCTGAATCGAAGTGACGGCAGCAGGCGGCACGAACGGCTTGAGCGGCAGAGCGGCAGAGCGATTCTGGCCAGCCCTTTCTGACCGCGACACCTGCAGGGTTTTAAAATGTGGCATCAGTGCTCGCCCCGGCGGTGCACGCAGCAACGAACGAAAGGTAGATGATTTTCATGGACACTCCGCTGGTAAGCATTCTGATCAATAACTACAACTATGGGCGCTTCCTTGACGATGCCGTCAAGAGCACCCTGGCGCAGACCTATGCGAATGTCGAGGTCATCGTGGTCGATGATGGCTCGACCGATGATTCGCTGGCGGTGCTAGAGAAATACAAGGACCGGATCACCATCCTGAGCAAAGCCAATGGCGGCCAGGCATCGGCATTCAACATGGGTGTAGCGCACAGCAAAGGCGAGATGATCTGCTTTCTCGATGCCGATGATGCCTTTGCCGCCGACAAGGTGGCGCAGCTGGTCAAGGCCCAGCAGGAATTTCCGGATACCGAGTACTGGTTCGACAAGGTGGTGCTGTGCAATGAATCGCTGGCGCCGTTCGACCCCAAGGCACGGTCGGGACAAACCTACTACAGCGATTACCGCGCCCAGATCCGCACCGGCTCGCTGGGCCGGCATCTTGTCATGGCCATTCCCGCGACTTCGGGCTTGAGTTTTCGCGCCAGTCTGCTGAAAAAGATCTTTCCAATTCCGGAATCGGAAAGCTGTTCGATGTGTGAAAACTACATGAAGTATGTCAGTGTCGGCGTCAGCAAGGGCGTTTTCATGGATACCTCGCTGACGCTGCAGCGCATCCATGGAAAAAACCTGTTTACCACCAACACCGTCGATCCATCGATGACCGCACGCATCAGCATCATGACCGGTTACTGGCTCAACCGGAACTTCCCCGATCTGGGCAAGTTCTCCGATACCCAGATCGCACTGGCGACCTCCCAGTTCGGCAGGATGCCGCCGCTTGAGCGCAAATACCATCAGCTGATCCAGGCGCATTACCAGTCCCGCGGTTTTCTTCCCAGCCTGAAAATCAGGATGCGCTCGCTGTACTATGTATTGCGGCAAACCATGGACGGCAATCGCAAGCGCTTGCAGTGACGGCGATCGGGTACCATTGCCGCTTTTCCTGATCCAGCCTTTTTCAGCCGGTCAGGCCGCCTTCGCCATACCGTACCCCTGAACCTGACATGAACCTCGGCCTGCCATCGATTCCCGACGCCACACGCAACACGGTTTCGCAACGCAACAAGGTGGTCGACAATGCGAGGGGGCTGGGCATCCTGCTGATCCTGCTTGGCCACGCCAGTGGATTGCCGGGCGCGGTATCGTTGTGGATCTTCAGTTTCCATGTGCCGCTGTTTTTCGTCCTGGCCGGATACTCGGTCAAGCAAACCGTCCTGCAGCAACCCTTGACTGTTTTCCTCAGGCGGCAGGGCAGGCTGCTGCTTCTGCCCTACCTGTTTTCTGGCTGGTCGCCTACCTCTACTGGCTGCCCACGCATCGCCTGGGCGGCAACAGCGAACTGTACAAGGACTTTACCTGGTTGACGCTGTGGAAGGGTCTGCTGGCCGGCACCGGGACGGCATTGCCGATCAATCCGGCGTTATGGTTTTTCACTGCCATCTTCATGATGGCGCTGTTCTATCGTCTGCTGCAAACACTCCCCGGCCGCATGATCCGCCTGCTGCTGGTAACTGTCATTTCGCTGTGCGTGGTGGCAGCTAGCGCGCCCGGCGTGGCTTACTGGTGGAATGTCGACATCGCCCTGGCTTGCCTGCTGTTTTACGCGGCAGGAGACTGGCTCAAGCGGGCAGTCGATGCGCTCGACAGGCATGATTTCAAAGGCTGGCAATTCCCCTTGCTGGCGGCGCTGCTGTTCATGCTGAGCTGGCTGCTGTGCCGCCAGAATGGTCCGGTGGATATCAGCCAGCGCAGCTACGGCGTCTCCACCGGGCTGTTTTTTCTTTCGGCTTCGATCGGCGTGGCATTGGTATTGACGGTCTCGAAAATCGTGCCGGCCAATGCCTGGCTGACTTACCTGTCGCAAAATTCGCTCAGTCTGTTTGCCCTGCACATGGTTGCCTACCGGGTCTTCACCGGCATTTTGGTGATCGTGTTCCATCAGTCGCGCAGTACGCTGGAACAACCGCTGTTTGCCGTGCTGTATGTGGCCTGGGCCTTGTCGAGCCTGTATCCGGTGATCTGGTTCCTGAAGAAGCATGCGCCCATACTGGTTGCAGGACGTCCTGCCCGTGCTGCATTAAATCATTAGATGACTTGCCATCCCTGCCAGGCTTGGCGCATGATGGGCAATTTATTTCAATGACGCGCGATTTTCATCGTTGAGACCATTTCTTCTGCCTTATCCCGGAGCGCCCTTTTCATGACCAATCTTCTGCCGCGCTTGCAGGTCACCCTCGAAAATTGTGCAGACGAACCGATCCACATCCCTGGCGCGGTGCAGCCGCATGGCGCCTTGCTGGCTTTTGACCTGGCCTTGACACTGGTTGCGTGGAGCCAGAATGCGACGTCGATGCTCAACATCCACCCCGTCGCCGGCAAATCGATTGAAGAGCTCGCCCTGGCAAGCGAGTGGACAGCGTTCGTGCGCGCGGTGGAGGACGACATCGTCAATGGCGATGCACCGCCGGCGTATCTTGAAATGGCCATCGATGGCCATGCGATGGATTGCATTGCCCATGCACACCAGGGCGTGATCCTGGTGGAATTCGAACGCCGGGAAGTGCCGTCGGACCTGGTGAACCTGTTTGCCCTCAAGGCCCATTCCGCCATCAGCCGTTTGCGGCGCCACAAGTCCATCGATGAATTGCTCGACCATGCGGTGCGGCAGGTGCGCGAGATCACCGGCTTCGACCGCGTCATGGCTTATCGCTTCCGCCATGACGACAGCGGCGACGTGGTTGCCGAAGCCTGCGGCGAGGGCATGCATCCGTACCTGGGACAGCGCTATCCGGCCAGCGATATTCCGGCCCAGGCTCGCAGGCTCTACATGGTCAATACCTTGCGCCTGATCGCCAATGTCGACTATCGGGCCATTGCGCTGGAGGGTTGCGGCGGCGCGGCACCGATCGACATGAGCCACTGTGTGCTGCGCAGCGTGTCACCGATTCATATCGAGTATCTGCGCAACATGGGTGTGCGCGCATCGATGAGTATTTCCATCGTGCTCAACAACCGGCTGTGGGGATTGATCGCCTGCCACCATTCGACGCCGCACGTGGTGCCTTACTCCGTGCGCATGGCTGTTGAAGTGCTGGCCCAGGTGCTGGCTTCCACGCTGGGCCAGCTCGAGACCATGGAAAATGCCAAGCGCATCGAGGATGCCACGCTGCTGCGGGCCGACGTTGCCGAAACCATGCTCCATGCGGTCGACATGCTTGATGCCCTGGGCGCCCATGCAGGCCAGCTGTGCAAAGTGCTCGATGCCCACGCCTTGCTGTTGTCCTATGAAGGCCAGATCAGGATCTTTGGCGACATTGCGGCTGAGTCCGCGCAACGGATCGTCGATGGCTGCCATGAAGTGGCCTCGGAAATCGTCCAGCGCACCACGCTTGCCGAGTGGCCCGAAACCTTGCAGCCGCATCTGGGCAAGTGGGTTGGCATGCTGGCGCTGTCCTTCGATCCACCTGCCAGGGGCTGGATCGTGGCACTGCGCCAGGAGCAAAGCGAGACCGTCGTATGGGCTGGACAGGACATCAAGAAACTGGCCAGCTCTTCGCTGGGCGAGCGTCTCACGCCCAGGGGTTCGTTCGATGAATGGTGCGAAACCGTGCGGGGCCAGTCGATACCATGGAACCAGACCGAACATGCAATTGCCGCGCAAATGGTCAGTGCCATGCGCCGCAGCACCGCGGTGCGCTACGCTGAAATCGAACGGGCCCGGACCGAACTGCTGGCCATGCTGGGACATGATCTGCGTACGCCGCTGCAATCGATTTCCATGGTCGGAGAAATCATGGAGCGCCAGGAACACAACCAGATACTGGGCAAACGCATCCAGACCTCCAGCAATCGCATGGCGCGCCTGATCGGCCAGGTGCTCGACATGAGCCGCATGAACACCGGCATGGAGTTCGCGCTGGAGAAAACCACCTGCGACCTCGCCGTGTTGATCATGGATGCGATCGATGAAGCCTGCCATGCGCATCCGGAAGTCCGCTTTGACAAACGCTTGACGGCGCCCCTGGTTGGCAACATCGATGCCGACCGCATGGCCCAGGTGATCGGCAACCTGATCAGCAATGCCCGCCACCATGGTGACCTGGGATCGGCAATCCGCATCGAATTGCGCCGCCAGGGCGAGCAGGCTGTCATTGCCATTGCCAATACCGCGCGGCCCATCGATGCTGCCGTTGTCGCCAGCCTGTTCGATCCGTTCAAGCATACCTCGGGACATAACAGCCGCAACCGGCGCGGCCTCGGACTGGGCCTGTACATCGTCAAACGCATCGTCGAAGCGCATGGTGGCACCATCGCCTATTCCCAGGAAGGAAGCGAAGTGGTATTTACCGTTCATCTGCCACTTGGAATCTGAGCGTGGCTGCCGTGGCGCCAGGCAAACATCAAATTAAAATATCAAATTGCTAATTATATTGCGTCTTTAATCGTTACAATTCGTCTTCAGCTTATGCATCGAAGACGAGGAACCGACGTGACTGCGAATTTCAACCCATCATCTGCTGGCAGTGCGGCACATGTTGACCTGCCGGTTTTTCCGCTTGGTACAGCAATTCCGAAATTGATCCATCAATGTTTTTTCACCGTTACCGGTATGCCGGAAGCGTTGCATCAAAATGTGGAAAACATCAAAAGCGCCAATCCGGACTGGCAGCACACCTTGTACGACGACAGCATGATGGAGGCATTCATTGCCAGCGCCTATGGACCGGTCATTCTGTCCAAATACCTGCGCATCAATCCGCGCTATGGTGCCGCCCGGGTGGATTTGTTCCGCTACCTGTTGCTCTACAAGGTCGGTGGGCTGTATCTGGATGTGAAAAGTTCGCTGCAACGTCCGCTCGATGACATCCTGCTGCCGGACGACCGTTATATCCTGGGGCAGTGGGACAATCCTCATCTGGCCCACCAGGTTGGCTGGGGCCAGCATCCGGAACTGTCACATGTTGCCAGAGGCGAGTACCAGCAGTGGCACATCCTGGCCGCGCCCGGCCATCCATTCCTGCGTGCCGTGATCCTGGCTGTGCTGGCCAACATCGATGCCTACAATCCGTGGAAAGACGGTACCGGTGGTCCGGGCACCTTCCGTGTCACCGGCCCGATCGCCTATACCTTGGCAATTCATCCACTGCTGAATCAGCACCCATACAGGATGATCGACACCGTCGACGCCGGCCTGGTGTATTCGATCTTTGGTGACAAGGTACATACCAAATTATTCAAGTCCCACTACTTCCTGCTGACCGAACCACTCGTTGTGCTGACCGGCATGCGCAAGTTTTCGGCGCAGATCTACGAGGTCAAGGCACGGGCTGCGGCAAGCGTGCATGGCAGCGTGCGAAAATTCAAGCATTGGCTCAAAGCGCTCCTCAAGCGTTGACCGGCAGTGCGGCAGCGTCGGCAATCGTCATTACCGGCGCCTCGGAGCAGGATCGCAGCGCCAGCCTCGCCCCCATACAGAACCAGACCAAGGACCCCGGCATGACAAGCGTGATGCTCAGAATGCGCGCAGCGACCAACGCGATTCACGAAAAATTCGACAGCCAGCTATGTATTGCCCGAAGTGATGCCGGCCAGCAGGACTATCTCGATTTCATCTGCCTGATGTGGGGGTGGCTGGTACCGTTCGAAAATCTGCTGTGGAACCAGGAATGGCCTGAAGACATGCATGCCGGCGAGCGCAATGGCAAGGTCGATTGGCTCATGCGCGACATCATTGCCTGTTCTGAACAGGGAGAAGTCATCCATCCGCGGCGCAGCAACGCCGTACCCGACATGTCGACATTGGCAAAACGGTTTGGTGTGGCCTATGTCATCGAGGGCGCGCAGATGGGAGGGCAGGTGTTGCGCAAGACACTCGGAAGCCGCTTGTCGCCGGGGCAATTTCGCTGGCTGCAAGGATATGGCGAACAGACCGGCGCGCGCTGGACCGCTTTTCGCAAGAGTGCAGAGCAACACCTGGTGGCGGAACACGACATGGCCGAGGCCGCAGCTTCGGCCTGCCTGACCTTTGCTTCACTGGAGCAGTGGTTTCAACATGCCGGCATGCTTGATCACACTAAAAAATAAAAATAACTCAAAACTATTGGGGTATATTTAATTGTAATTTAAGGTTTAAATCGGTATTATCGAAACAATCGTCGGATTCGTTGATGCAATATCAACCACACGTCATTGTCTGATGATCTGTTTCTTAAGTGCAACATTCGCGTTTTGTATCGTCATTTAATTTCTATGTGGAACTATTTATCGCGTAGACTCTTGCTCATCAGCCAATGGCTTTCCCACGGTTGTTTTCATTACTACCTCTTTCATGGCCACCATGCTGACACTACAGGAGCAATCGCAACTATCCAATCACCGCTCCAACGGGTTTGACTACTTGCGCTTTATCCTTGCGGTCGTCATTGTTGGCTGGCATTCGCTGTGGATCTGTTATGGCAAAACATTCGATTACGACGCGATCAAAAGCTTTGAGCCATTGGTATTGATTCCTGTGCCAGGATTTTTTGCCATGAGCGGTTTCTTGATTGCAGGAAGTCTCATCCGAATCAACCATCTACCAACCTTCCTGACGCTGCGAGCGATCCGGATCTTTCCCGCATTGATTTGCGAGGTCAGCGTTTCTGCATTGATCATCGGCGCTGCATTGTCGACGCTGCCGCTGAGGGAATATTATGCCGATCCGGCATTTCATCGCTATTTCCTGAATCTTGTCGGAAAGATGCAGTACACGCTGCCTGGCGTATTCGAAAACAATCTCGACAACAACGTCAATGCGCCACTCTGGACCATTCCCTATGAATTGAAATGCTATGCCGCCATCAGCATTCTCTACCTGCTGACGCTGCACCGCCGGCCACGCATCTTGCTGTGCGCCCTGGCGATCGGAACGATTGCGGTAACTGTCTACAATATTGCTTACCCATTGGCGCCCCTGCCCGGCAGGCCGAATGGCCAGCTTTCCTTTGCCGCTTTTTTCTGGGGCATGATCGCCTACATGTATCGAGAAAAAATTGTCCATGACGGCCGGGTGGCACTGGGCGTATTCGTCTTTGCCTGGATCATGCTGTCGCTTCCCTACATGCAGTTCTTTGCTGCGCCTGCACTGGCTTACCTGACGGTGTATATCGGCTTGTGCAATTTCCGCAAGACCATCGAGCGCGTCGGCGGTGAAATGTCCTACGGCATCTACCTGTACGGTTTCGTGATTCAGCAATCGGTCTACCAACTGTTGCCATCGTTTCGCAGCTGGCATGCCCACTTCCTCATATCCATCGCGATTGCCTGCCTGCTGGGCTATCTGTCTTCAATCCTGGTTGAAACCAAAGCATTGGGGAAAAACAATGTCTGCGTGCGCATGGTCCGCGCATTGACGGATCGCCTGCCGTTCGGTCGGCAAACCCGGAAGCGCTCCAGTAGTTCAGTCTGACGGTCGGAGAATGTGACTGTTTTGACTGGCGCCTGTGCCGAATTCTATCCTGCGAGAAGGATAGAAAACGGCACCAAGCGGCGTCAATACGCAGCCATCGGGTGATTTGGATGCCGCCATTCACGCTATGCTTCTGATCAGCCGCATTGCTTCTTGTTATGCGCCTTCCCTTGCGCGTGTTACGCTACGGCGCATTCCATTGTTCACGAGGCCGCATGCGTCGAATTACAAGCGTTGATTTGATGAGGCTGCTGGCCATCATTGCAGTCCTGGTGCTGCACACCGAAATTTTGCTTGGACACGTTGATGCCGAATCGAGCCTTGGCAGCCCGGCTGTTATCGCGAACGAACTTTCCCGCTTTGCAGTGCCGTTTTTTTTTTGCTGCATCTGGTTATTTTTGGGGAGTGAAAATTCGTGGCGGTCATGCCATTGCGACTGTTACGGCCAACATGGTGTGGCGAATTTCAATGCTGTACTTGTTCTGGTCGTTGGTGTACCTTTTTCCTTTCAACTATCTGGTAAGGCCCGACCAGCACTTCACTGCTGCGCTCTTACAGGCCTGGCATACCGCACTGGCGGCGCCGACTCATCCCTTGCTATTATTGTTCAATGGGACCAAATACCATTTGTGGTTTTTACCCGCGCTAATCTGTAGTGTTTGCATTAGTGCCATCATGGTTCATGCAAAACGCGAGTGGTTGCTGTTCGCCACAGCCCTTGGTTTGTATCTGACCGGTTTGCTGATGAAAGCTTATGTCGATACGCCTCTAGGCATTGTTACTGTCAACAACAGTCGCAATGGTGCTTTCTTCGGCACCATCTTTTTTGTTTCAGGCTATTTCATATCAGCGTATCAGCCCCAAAAAAACTGGTTGTGCAAAGGACTGTTCATCGCCCTGGCTGGTGCAATATTGCAA